>CAMBSS010000092.1 GCA_945870465.1 Bordetella parapertussis
TCGCACTGATTGCCGGCGGCGTCCACTCGCGCAGCCTCCACCAGACCCAGACCCTATACGCGCGCCACAACAATTTCCCAACGAGGAGTCGAGCTTCCCATGCCAAAGATTGCATCAGTTTCCGTCTGCATAGCGCGCGTTCCGCTCGACAATGCGGTGACGTTTTCAACTCGCACCGTCACCGCGCGCGAGTACTGCCTCGTTAAAGTCCGTTCCGATGACGGCGTCGAGGGCATAGGGTATTGCTACGCGGTGAATTCGTCCGGGCGCCTGTTGTCCGTCGCAGTGACGGACTTGCTCGGCGCGCTGCTCGTCGGCCAGGACTCGCTGCGCATCGAAGGGCTGTGGCAGGAGATGTACCAGGAAGCTTTGCTGCAGGGCCGGGTCGGCGCCGTCATGCGGGCGATCTCGGCACTGGACACCGCGTTGTGGGACCTGAATGCGCGCACCGCCGGCCTGCCTCTATACCAATACCTGGGGGCCACCGTGGTGGATCGCGTGCCGGCCTATGCCAGCGGCGGATACTATCTGCCGGGCAAAACGCCCAAAAAACTTGGCGCGGAAATGGCAGGCTACGTGCGCGATGGTTTTCATGCCGTCAAGATGAAGACAGGCAGATTGACGCCGAAGGAAGAAGAGGCACGCGTGCGCGCCGTCCGCGAGGCAATCGGCCCCGACGTGCTGCTCATGCTCGACGCCAACAACGCCTGGCACGACCTGCCGACCGCCCTGCTCTACATGGAGCGTTTTGAGCGCTACGACCCGTACTGGATCGAGGAGCCATTTTCGCCGGACGACCTGGACAACCACGCGCGGCTCGCCCGCCGCACCCGCGTCACTGTGGCCACCGGGGAAATCGAAGCGGGCCGGTGGCGTTTCAAGGAAATGCTCGACAAGGAAGCCGCGGGCATCCTGCAAACCGACGCGACCGTGTGCGGCGGCATCACCGAATGGCGGCGCATCACCGCGACCGCGGCGAGCTACGGCATAACCGTATCGCCGCATGCGTGGCACGACGTGCATGTGCAGCTCGTCGCGTCCGCGCCCAACGCACGCTTCGTCGAGTTCATGCCTGACGACCACATCGTGAATTTCCGCCGGGTGATCGACACCCAGCTCGTCGCGAAAGACGGCAAGCTGCTGCTGCCGCAGACGCCCGGCCTCGGCTTCAACTTCGACAAGGCGGCGATACGCAAGTACGGCACGCGCGAGCCCGGCAGCAAGGACGCGTGGCAGTCGATCAGCTGATTATTCGGTAATTCACACATCGGGGGAGCATAAAAACATGAAAGCATGCTACAGATTCGCTGCAGTCGTCGCCGCCTTCGCGCTGGGCGTCAGCGTGACGAGCGCACAGAACTATCCGGTCAAGCCGGTGCGCATCCTGATCGGTCTTACCGCCGGCGGTGCTACCGACGTGTTGACACGCGTGGTCGCACAGCGGCTGACGGAGGCCTGGGGACAAAGCGTGATCGTCGACAACCGGCCCGGCGCGACCGGCATGATTGCGGGCGAACTTCTTACCAAGGCGGCGCCCGATGGCTACACGCTGATGATGGGTTTTCAGTCCGGCCTCGCCGTCGCCCCGGCACTGTACGGTAAAGCGCCGTACGACACGCTCAAGGATTTCGCGCCCATCACCCTGATCGGGTCGACGCCGCTCCTGATGATAGTGCATCCGTCCTTTCCGCCCCGCACGTTTGCCGAGTTCGCCGCGTACGCGAAAAAGAGCCCGACTCAGCTCACCTACGGTTCGGGTGGCATCGGCTCGACACCTCACATGACGGGAGAACTGTTGAATTCGCTGCTCAGCATTCGCATGAATCACGTGCCGTACAAGGGCGAAGGCCCTGCCATCGCGGATACCCTCGGCGGCCAGATTCCCATCATGTTCGGCAACCTGCCGGTCGCCGTGCCTCACGTCAAGTCCGGCAAACTGCGCGCGCTGGCAAATACGAGCGCCAGCCGCTCACCGCTTGTGCCTGAAATCCAGACCATCGAGGAATCCGGATTCAAAGGCTTCTCGATCGCGACCTGGTACGGTGTGCTCGCTCCTGCCGGCATTCCCGCCGACCTCGTCAGCCGCATCCAGCGCGACGTGGTGCGTGTTTTGAACCAACCCGACACGCGCGAGCGGCTGGTCGGCATGGGTGTGGACATCAGCGGGAACACGCCTGAAGCATTCGCGGCATTCCTGCGCTCTGAAATCCCGCGCTATGCAAAAGTGATCAAGGACGCCAACATCAAGGCGGAGTAAGTCTGGCGGAGAGCAACCATGGCAACAAACGTAGGTGTGCTGGGGCTTGGCGTCATTGGCAAGCCCATCGCAGAGCGCCTGATCAAAGCGGGTTTCAGCGTCGCCGTATACGACGTGCTTGAAGATCGCGTAGCCGGGCTGCACAAGCTCGGCGCCACGGCGTGCGCTTCACCGGCCGATGTCGCGACGCACAGCGACATCATCGTGAGCCTCGTCGCGGATGCAGCGCAGACCGACGCCGTGGTGTTCGGCCCTCGCGGCATAATTGAAGCACTGCGTCCCGGTTGCATCTTCGTCATCGGCAGCACTTTGGGGCCACTGCCGGTACGCAACGTGGCCCAGGCTCTTGCTCCGCGGGGTTGCGCAACTCTCGATGCGCCGATTTCCGGCGGCTACCTCGCGGCCTACGAAGGCACGTTGAGCCTGATGATCGGCGGTCCGCAGCCCGTGCTCGACAAGTCGTTGCCGGTTTTACGCGCTTATGCGACGACCATCACGCGCGCCGGCGATATCGGCGCCGGCCAGGCCGCGAAGCTCGCACACCAGCTCGTGTGCAGTGTGAACGTGATCACGCTGCTTGAAGGTCTGTCGCTGGGCGCGGCAGCCGGCGTCGAGCCGGCGGTGCTGAGGAAGATCATGCAGGCGGGCGTCGCCGACAGCAGCATTCTGCGGCTCTGGGACGAGCTCGGTCCGCGCTGGAAGAACATGTTGAACGCGGCCGCGCCGGGGAGCCCACCGTCGAACCTGCAAAAAGACCTGCATCTCGTGCTCGAACTCGCGCACGACCTCGGCGTCAATCTGCAGGTTTGCCCCGCCGCATCGCGTGCTGCCGATGACGGCGTCGCCACCGGTCAAGACAATCCGGCGCTTTAACCGCGGCTAACGGTTGCCCGTCGCCGCTTCCTGGATGCCGATAAAGCTGTAATCGCAGAACCCGGGGTCGGCGCGGTCCTTGATTTTCTCGTACACCTTGTCGGGATCGGAAAGCACGGTGGTGTCGAACACCCGCGAATTGACGGCGCCATACTGAATGCAGGCGCCGCGCTTTTCGTCGAACTCGAGGCAGGAATGTACACTCGTCATCATGTACATGCCGGCGACGTTTTCGATGAAATGGATTGCCTTGTCGGTCTGTATCACCGTCACCTGGTGCGAACCCGACCTGCGGGTATAAATCGCGCGTGCCTTCGCATTCTTGATGTCGATGTTCTGGAAATGCACCAGCGAATCGGCCTTGCCTTCGACCATGATGGGGCCGCCGGTCGCCGCGTCGGTTTCATAACCCTTGTAGAACGCGCAGTGCACGTAGCGCGACTTGGCGAAATGGGTGAAATCGGTGCGGTCCGCGGCGCAAGCGGCGCCCGCCGCGGCAAACACGGCGACTATCAACAGAATGTTGGGAAACCTTGCCCGCATCATCGTCAAGTATCCAACGTATACATCAGGTTATGTTCAGGTCGAGCCCAGTGTGCCCGTTTGACCTGCTACTGTCCACTGGCTTGACACCGGCATTCACGCTGACTACTCTCGACTTTAAGATTCAAAAGGTTACAAAAAGTTCATGGGTTTAACCGCAGTCGAAAAAGTCCTCGCGCGCACGAGCTCTGTGCAGTCGGTACGCGCCGGCGATGTGGTGCAGCCCGACCCCGACTTCATCATGGTGCATGACGGCGTGGTGCGCGGCGCCAAGCGCGAACTCGACGCCATCGGCATCGACCGCCTCGCCGCCCCGGACAAAGTCGTGATGGTGACCGATCACGAAGTCATCTACGGCAGCGCGCGTGCCGCCGAGATGGGAGCCTTCAATCGCCATGCCGCCAAGGCCTGGGGCGTCAAAAACTTTTTCGACGTCGGCCGCGCCGGCCATGGCCATATTTTCCCGATGGAATCCGGCATGCTGTTGCCGGGCATGTTTTATTTCGACAATGACCGCCACGCCACCAACGCCGGCGCCATCGGCGCATTCGGCTTTCGCATGGGCATGGAAATCAGCCGCGTGCTCGCCACCGGCACCAACTGGGTCACGGTGCCGAAGTCGGTGCGCCTGATCCTCAAAGGCAAACTCGCACCCGGCGTCTACGGCCGCGATCTGGGGTTTTACATCGCGCGCCTGCTGCATGAAGGCGCGCTCGATTTCGAGCTCGACTATCGCGTACTCGAATACGCGGGCGATCTTGACCAGTTCGATCTGCCTACGCGCGCAGCATTGTGCAGCTCGCCGACAGAAATGCGCGCCTACGGCGTGTTCTTCCCGCCATCCGAACGCATACTTGCGTTTGCGCGGGAGCGCGCGCAGCGCGCATTCACGCCGGTCTATGCGGACGCCGACGCGCAATACGAAAAAGAAGCCACGCTCGATATCAGCAAACTGGAACCACAGATCGCTTTACCGGGCGGCGTGCATCGCGCGGTCAATATTTCCGGTATTGCGGGGCAACCCGTCGATCATGCATTCATCGGCTCGTGCGGCTCGGGGATGTACGAAGATTTCGCCATCGCCGCAGCGGTGCTGAAGAACAAACGTCTCGCCCCCAACGTGCGCATGTTTCTGGCTCCCGGTTCCGAACAGTCGACCAAGCGGCTGGCCAGCGATGGACTGCTCGGCATTTTTCTCGAAGCGGGTGCCGTCCTGCTGCCGGCCGGCTGCGGTCCGTGCAACGACGCGGTAGTCGGCCCGCTGCACTCGGGAGAAGTATCGATTTCAACGGCGGCTAACAACAATGCCGGGCGCTTCGGCGCGAAAGATGCGCAACTGTATCTCGGCAGTCCGGCCACGGTCGCCGCTTCCGCCGTCGTCGGCAGGATTACCGATCCGCGGGACGTTCTATCGAACTGACGCTTCCATGCAAGTTCGCCCGCAGCTTCATTGAGCTCTCGCGCCAGAATTAAATCCGCAACTATATGATCCTGCAGATTCTTCCCAGGCCGCCATTGGGTTTGTAATACAGGCAGCTCCAAGGTTATCCAGAAAAACTGCTACTTTTTCTGTTAATTTGGTACGCCGACTTCCCTGGTAAAACGCCGTAAGCATATGATGCTGACAAATTATTTTGTAGCAGCGGTCACTTTGTTATACGGACATGCGCCGATGCTATCCAGCAAAACTGTCGCCCCAAATTACAGTTAATCCTCGCAAGTCAGATTACCACAGGCATAGCGAATACGCTATAATTCACCGGTGGACTGGAAGGTCACCTTTTGCAGCGCCCGGGTCGAGGCCGAGATCAAGGCGCTGCCGGCTGGTTTTGTCGCCCGCTTTGTGCGATATGCCGAGCGCATGGAGATCTATGGTCCCAACCTCGGAATGCCACACACTCGTCCGATGGGCGATGGCTTATTCGAATTGAGACTCAAGGCTGCCGAAGGAATTGCACGCGTATTTTTTTGCACTGTGGTCGAGATGCGGATTGTAGTGCTTCACCAGTTCGTGAAAAAAAGCGAAAAGACGCCGAAAAGGGAGCTCGAGATCGCGCGAAATCGAATGAAGGAAATCAGAGATGACTAGCACTTTCAAACAATTCAAGGCACGAGCGCTTGCGCGCCCGGACGTCAAGAAAGCTTACGATGAACTTGCCGAGGAGTTCGTTTTTCTGGACCAGGTACTTAAGGCAAGGGCCGAGGCTGGTCTGACGCAGGCGGAGGTTGCTGCCCGCGTCGGCACCACCCAATCAGCTATTGCGCGCCTTGAGTCAGCCGAATCGAAGCACTCACCCTCGATTGCGACTCTGCAACGGTATGCCGACGCACTCGGGTATAAGGTAGAGATCAGGCTCGTCAAGAACACGCGACGACTAGCCACCGGCTCAAAGCGGACGCAAAAACGCGCTGCTTAACTGGTCTAACGCCGCAGGCGCAGGTAGATTTCCGGCAGCTTGTTCGGCAGGCTGTTGATGTGGTCAAGCACCAGGTAATGGCCGCGGCCGAAGATCTGCGGCAGATACTGGTTCGCCATGGTGTCCACCGTAATGCAGAACGGGTGCACGCCGGCGGCCATCGCTTCCTTCACTGCCATGCGCGTGTCTTCGTGCAGGTAACGCCGGTCACCGCCGTCGTCATAATCCTCGGGCCGGCCGTCGGACAAAATCAACAGCAGGCGGCGCCGGCTCTCGACGCCATGAAAGCGTGCAGTCGCATGGCGTATCGCCGCCCCCATGCGCGTGGCGAGCCGCCCAGACATGCCGCCAATCACGCTTTTGACCTGCGTGGTCAACGGCTCGTCGAAACCCTTGATCGTGTAGTAACTGACGTTGTCGCGGTACTTCGAGCAGAAACCGGCAATCGAATAGGCGTCGCCGACTTCTTCCATACTCTCCGCGAACAGCAACACGCCGGCACGGATGCGGTCAACGAGCCGTCCGCCGCCTTCGGGCAAATGCTGCATGATCGAAGTCGACATATCGGCGAGCAAGGTCACCGATACATCACGCTGCTTGATTTCGCGGCGGCGGTAAATAGCCGGCTGCGGCGACATGCCCGCACGCTGTTCGGCGACATAGCCGACCACCGCGTTCAGATCGATGTCGTCGCCGTCGAACTGGCGCACCCGCGGCGCCATGCGCGTGGGCTTTTGTGCCTGGATCGCTTTTTTCAGACGCTTCAACGCGAGCGCGTACTGCGCCATGAGCCGGTTCGCTTCCGCCAGGTTCGATTCGGCCAGCGGTTTTTCCTGCACCCAGCTCCAGTTGCGCTTGTAGCGGCCTTCGCGGTAATCCCACTCGGGGTAAGGCTTGCCTTTATCGCTCGACCCGCCGCCCTGCTCCTGCGTCGCCGTGCGCTGCAGCGACATCTTGCTGGAGCCCGCGCTCTTGCCGTCGCTGGCGACCATTTTCTCGCGTTCGCCGGTCTGCTCGCCGCCGCTCTCCGCGTTTTGATCCTGCTCGTTCTCGCCCTGCTCGCCGTCGTCGCTCTCCTGCTTTTCGCCGTCGGCGCCCGCCTGCGTCTGTTGCGGCTGGTCCTGCTCGGTCTGCGCATGCGCGGAACGCGCCGCGTTAGGCGCGCGGCCCGGCAGGTACGCGCCCTGGTAAATCTCGGTATCGGTTACCGGTGCCAATTTCGTTTCCCGGTACCATTCATTGGCAATGCGGAATGCATCGGCGATGGTCGCCGCCGGCTCCAGTAACGGCAGCAGCCTTGCATCCAGCGTAGACGGTTCGCCGCGCAAAACCGAGAGTGCGCCTGCCACCGTGGAAAGCGCGAGATCGTAGTACGGCAACGCCTCGGGCGGACGCAATCGGTGCGAAACGCCAGTCGCGTGCAGGCGCGCCAGATAATTCGGCACCTTCTGCTGCACGCGATAATCCACGCGCAGGTCTTCGCAGATATCGAACAGCAATTGAAAGCGCGGCACGTCGTCGCCGTAACGCGCGAACAGCGGCGCCCACGCGACCTGGCCGGACTTCGGCAGTTCCGCGCCAACTTCGCTGAATATCTGCACCAGCGCCGCGCGGTCGAAAGTGCCGAACGACTGGTGCCCGGCCGCATGCAGAACAGCCAGTATCGCTTCGTCGCGGTCCGGCATCACCGCCGGCACGAAGACGTTGCGGCCGTCGGTCTCGACGAACGGCCGGCCTTTGTCCGGCGACCACGTGCTTTCTTTCAACTCGAATGGCCGCTCGTACCAGATGTTGAGCAGCAAAGTGAGCAGCCGGTTGCGCTCGTTCATGCGGTAACCCGGCAGGTGGTCGAGCAGCACCGACAGGCTCTCTTCGCTTTCAAGACGGAAGTAAGCTTCGCCGCGCGCGCGCCCGGACTGCATGATGTCGGCGCCGCGCAGCGCCCACGACAGCACCGCCTGCACACCAAGAAGATTGCGCACGCGGATCGCGCCGACCAGGTAACTCGCGAGCATCAACTTGCGCGAATCGAACAACTCTTCCATCGGTTCGCACAATTGCTCGATACCGGTTATGCCCTGGCGGCAGGCCAGGTCGAGCACCGGCGCCGCGAAATAGGTGCGTCCGCTATCGGCGTGCCGCGCGTACCACATGAAACCGATTTCCGCCCAGCGGCGCTCGCCGGCGTGTCCGAGCGTGCCAAACGCGCGCGGCAGATTTTTCATGAACGCTTCGACGGCTGTGGCCGGGCCCGGCCATTGCAGGAATTCCAGCGCCTGTGTGGTCCACGGCAGCACAGTCTCGGAGATTTTTTCGGCTTCGCGACTGCCGCGCACGAACGCCTTGCCGGCTTCGCGGTCATGCAGGAAAAGGCGTTTTACCGCATCGAGCCAGGCGAGCGCAATGTCGTCGCCGTGATGCCGCAATGCCGGCAGCGCATCGATGACGTCGCTATGCGCGACAAACGACTGCGCGCCTAAATTCGCGAGCGCCTTATCGATCGCGGCGGACGATGCGGCTGTAGAAACGGCGGCGGCCATTCAGTTGGGACTGCCGGGAAACTCAGTTGAAATGCGCTTTGACGATTTCCATCAACGCTTCGGCGAGCTCGACGTCGTCGGTGAGCGGATTGACCATCGCCACCTGGCACGCGTTGACCGGATCGAGCCCGGCATTGATCATGTTCGCCGCATAGACCAGCGCGCGCGTGGAAGTCGCTTCCTCGAGGCCATGGTCTTTCAGCAGGCGGCCCTTGCGCCCCGTAGCGACGAGCCTCGCCGCCAGTTCGGCATCTATGCCCGGCACTTCGTTGACGACGATCTTGCGCTCGACGTCTTCCTGCGGGAAATCGAAATTAATGGCGATAAAGCGCTGCTTGGTTGACGGTTTCAGGTCCTTCAGCACCGTCTGGTAGCCGGGGTTATACGAAATCACCAGCAGGAAATCTTCGTGCGCGTCGATTTCCTGGCCCTTCTTTTCGATGGTGAGCCGGCGCCGGTGGTCGGTGAGCGAGTGAATGACGACGGTCGAATCGGTGCGCGCCTCGACGATTTCATCGAGATAGCAGATGGCGCCGGCCTTTACCGAGCGGGTCAACGGGCCATCCTGCCATACCGTTGAGCTGCCTTCGAGCAGGAAGCGGCCGACCAGGTCAGAACTCGTCAGGTCTTCGTGGCATGACACAGTGACCAGCGCGCGATTCAGCTGGTAGGCCATGTGCTCGAGAAAGCGCGTCTTGCCGCAGCCGGTCGGTCCTTTCAGCATCACGGGCAGGCGCTTGCGGTAAGCGGCCTCGAAAATCGCTACTTCATTGCCCTGCGGTTCGTAATACGGCGCGATATCGCTCGCTCGAGGCTGCTGGATAATGTCGTGCTCGACGCCGCGCAGACGGCTTGTTGCTGTCTTCATTCAATATCCTTGGCTGGAAACAGATGGAGCCGCGCTCGAAAAGCGCGCTCCGTGACTATATTCTAACAGCAGGAGGAAGGAATCGACAGGCGGCGTTAGGCGTGAGGCGTGAGGGGGAAAAGCGATTGAATCCTTCGGCCTCACGCCTCACGCCTCACAAAATAACCGGCCGATCCGGCAGCTCGTTAAGATTTGCACCGCCGGGCGGAAAGTGCCGCGCCAGCAGTGCGGTGATCTCCGTTACGGCCGTGAGCGTGCCCTGCTCGAAGCGCCCCGCCCTGAAAGCCTCTTCCATGCGCCGGCAGCTGGCATCCCATTCTGTTTGCGCGACCTTGGCGCTGATGCCGCGGTCGGCGACGATTTCGATACGGCGATCGACGAGCTGCACGTAAATCAGCACGCCGCTGTTGTGTTCGGTGTCCCACACGCGCAAAGCCGCAAATACCTCTTCCGCGCGTTGGCGCGGGGTCTGGCCGCGCCATAGCGGCAGCGGATGCAGGCCCGCTTCGACGGCGAAGCGCAGTTCGCCGTCATGGGTCTTTTCAGATGCGGCTATCGCGGCTTCAATCGCGTCCAGAGCACGCCGCGGGAACGCGCGGTTGACGATCCAGTGAGGCGCGAACAAATGCTTGAAGAAACGTGAGCTATTCATGTCACCAGCTTCCCGACGAACCGCCGCCGCCTGAACTGCCGCCGCCGCCGCTGAATCCGCCGCCGCTGCTAAATCCGCCGCCGCCGAAACCACCGCCACCAAAGCCGCCGCGCGTGCCACCGAAGAGTGAAAATATAAACGCGACGATGGCAGCGATGATCGCCATCACCACCGCCCCGCCCAGCATCCAAGCGATAAAACCCGCGGCGCCGCCGATGATACCCGCACCGAGAAACCGTCCGAATATGGCACGCAGTATGCTGCCTACCACAAAGACCAGAATAAACCCGATGAAGAGCAGCGTATTGATATCTACGCCATTATTACCCGTCTGACTCGCTTGCGACTGCGCTGTGGGCGGCGGCAGAGGCTCGCCATCGATGACTTTGAGCATGCGTTCGACGCCAGCCGTGATGCCGCCGTAAAAATCGCCCTGCTTGAAGCGCGGCGTGATTTCGTCCGCGATGATGCGCTTGGCAGTGGCGTCATTGAGCACGCCTTCCAGACCATAGCCGACTTCGATGCGCAACTTGCGGTCGTCTTTTGCGATCAGCAGCAAAACACCATCATCGACTCCCTTGCGCCCGAGCTTCCACTTCTCTTCGACGCGCACAGCGTATTGCTCGACCGTCTCGGGCTGGGTCGTCGGCACGATCAATACCGCAACCTGGCTGCCTTTGCGGGTTTCAAACGCAGCCAGCGTCTGCTCGAGCGTTGCCTGCTGCTGGGCAGACAGCGTTGCCGTGAGATCCGTGACGCGCGCCTTCAGCGGCGGAATTGCGACATCCGCGATTGCGCACGTTGCGGCAAACAGCGCGATTGCGCACAGAGCCCGCGACAACACGCGCATTAACAGGCCCTGCCGCATCGGATTACTTACTGTACTCGCTCGGCGGGCTCGGCGGAATTGCGGGCTTCGCGGGTTCTTTGCCCGGCGCGGTCGTGTTGCCGAAATCGACTTTCGGCGCCGTCGAGATTTCCTTTTCGTTCTCGACCGTAAACTGCGCTTTTTCCTTGAGGCCGAACAACATCGCCGTCAGGTTGCTGGGGAAAGAACGCACGGTGACATTGTATTCCTGCACCGCCTTGATGTAGCGGTTGCGCGCGACCGCGATGCGGTTCTCCGTGCCTTCGAGCTGCGCCTGCAGATCGCGGAAGTTCTGGTCGGATTTCAGCTGCGGATAGTTTTCAGTGACAACGAGCAAACGCGACAGAGCCGAGGACAGTTCGCCCTGCACGGCCTGGAATTTCTGGAACGCGCCCGGGTCGTTCACGAGCTCAGGGGTGGCCTGTATGCTGCCGACCTTGGAACGCGCGTTGGTCACGCCGAGCAGCACGTCTTTTTCCTGTTGTGCGAAGCCTTTGACGGTGTTGACCAGATTGGGCACCAGGTCGGCACGCCGCTGATACTGGTTGACCACCTCGGCCCAGGCCGCCTTGATCTGCTCGTCGCCTGATTGCAGCGTGTTGTAGCCGCAACCACCCAGGCCCAAAGTTGCCGTCAGCAGCATCAGCGTGACAAAAATTCGTTTCATAGCCATTACTCCTCGTTAAAAAGGCCAGCGGGTGCTACATGGAGGCGGCTTTGCCGCTTTGCAAGCCGCGCATGGTATCTACCGCAAAACACAGGTCCGTCCATGCCTTGGCCTTTTCGGGCAGGCTGCGCAGCAAATAGGCCGGATGGTAGGTGACGATCAGCGGAATGCCCTGATACTGATGGATTTTGCCACGCATGCTGGCCACCGCGGCGTCACGTTTCAACAGATTGACTGCAGCGACCTTGCCGAGCGCGACGATCAATTTGGGCTTGATCAATGCGATCTGGCGATGCAGGTACGGCTCGCATTGCGCCGCCTCGCCCGGCTCGGGGTTGCGATTGCCCGGCGGCAGGCATTTGACGACGTTGGCGATATAAACATTGTGGCCGCGCTTCAACTTAATCGCCGCCAGCATGTTGTCCAGCAATTTCCCGGCCTGACCGACGAACGGCTCGCCTTTGGCGTCTTCTTCCGCGCCCGGCCCTTCGCCGATGAAGAGCCACTCGGCCGCCTCGTCGCCGACTCCGAACACCGTTTTGTTGCGCCCCTTGTGTAGCGGGCATGCCACGCAACCTGCAACACTTTCTTTCAGTTGCGGCCACCCCATCTCAACGATCCCCTGCGCACGCGCGTCAAGCGGCACAACTTTGGGCAATACGCGCACGGTCACGGGCTCGCCGTCCGGCGCTTGCGCTGCCATTGCAACCGGCGCCGCGACCGCGGGTTCCGCTGCTGGCGCGCCCCGCAAGCGCCATACCGGCGTCAGCCCCAGTTCTTTCATGATGTCGTCGCGCGATGCGCTCATTGCAATTCCAATTCCAATTCCAGCACTATCGCGTCTTCACGGCCGTCGCGTGCCGGATAATAGTCGCGCCGCGTCGCGATTTCGCTGAAACCGGCATCGGCATACAAGCCGCGCCCTGCCACATTGGACGGCCTGACTTCCAGCAAAATCCTGCCGGCGCTGAAATCGCGCGCCAGCTTGAGCAGAAATTGCAGCATCTCGCGCCCGCGGCCCTGGCGCTGCCACTGCGCGGCGATGCTCAAATTGAGCACGTGTGCTTCGCCGGCCGCAATCATCATCACGCTATAGCCCATGGTCTCGCCGCCCGTCTCCATGATCCAGCAATGATAGCCGGCGCGCAGCGAGTCGTTGAAATTCCCGCGCGTCCACGGGTGAGGATAAATGACGTTCTCGATCGCCATGATTACGTCGATATCGGCTTCCGTCATGCGCCGATAGCGCGGCAGATTGTTGAGCAGCGCGCTCACGCTTGCGTTTCCCTATCCCCGGCAAGCGACGTAAAAAGAATCGTCGCTCCCGCGCAGGCGGGAGCCCAGGCAATGAACTTGCCACTGAACAAACCTTCTGGAATCCCGCCTGCGCGGGAATGACGGGAAATCGCTCATCGCTCATTGACCTTCATCGCAACTTTGTTGCGTACGTATAAAGGAACAGCGTCTGCGGCATCGACCACATCGCCGCGCGCAAACTGTTTTGCCGCCAGCGCCGCGATTTCGCGCGCGTGGGGCGCCAGATTGCCGATTATGCGCTCAAGACTGCCGGCATAGCGCGCGTCCAGCTCGCCGCGATAAACCGCAAAACCGCTCCCGCAGCCGCTCCATTGCCCCGCGGGCAAAGCCGGCACTTCCGCTGGCTTGTACAAACCCGGCGCCTGCACTTCCGTGAAATCGTCGCCGCGCTTCTCGTACACGGCGTGATAAACCTCGCCCATGCGCGCATCGAGACAGCACACTACGCGCCCTGCACCCGACGCTGCCGCCAGCGCCAGCAAAGTGCCGATGCCGGCAACGGGCACGTCGATGCCGAATGCAATGCCCTGCGCGACGCCGCACGCAATGCGCACCCCCGTGAATGCGCCCGGACCCGAGCCGAATGCGACGCCGTCGAGATCTCGCGCGATGAGTTGATTGGCGGCAAGCAGCGCGTCCACCATCGGCAGCAGCAATTCCGAATTGCGCTGCCCGGCCACCACTTCGCGCGCGTCGACCTTGCCGTCCAGCCACAGCGCGGCGGAGCACAGTTCGGTCGAGGTTTCGAGCGCGAGAATTTTCAAAAGGAAAGCATGGGCATTAAAAGCCGGATTTTACACGCTGCTGCGGTTGCCGAGGATGACAAACAAGCGGCGAGCCGCTACCCTTCACCCTTCCCCTTTTACCCTTCACCGCTACTACACATGCGCGAATACACAATTGCGGCCATTCCCGGCGACGGCATAGGCACCGAAGTCATTGCAGCCGGCCTTCAGGCCCTCCAGGTGCTGGCCGAGCGCGACGGCGGATTCAAGCTCAACATTGAGCATTTCCCGTGGAGCAGCGACTACTACAAGAAGAACGGCTATTACATTCCGGACGGCGGACTCGACAAGCTGAAAACGTTCGACGCCATCTTTTTCGGCGCGGTCGGGGCGCCCGATGTGCCCGATCACGTTTCGCTGTGGGGCCTGCGCCTGCCGATCTGCCAGGGGTTCGATCAATACGCCAACGTGCGCCCGGCGCGCGTGCTGCCCGGCGTCACCAGCCCGCTGGCCGGCGGCGAGCGCATAGACTGGGTCATCATCCGCGAGAATTCCGAAGGCGAATATTCCGGCAGTGGCGGCCGCGTGCACCGGGGCCTGCCGGAAGAATTGGCGACCGAAACCTCCATCTTCACGCGCAACGGCGTCGAACGCATCCACCGCTTTGCTTTCGAGCTCGCCAACAAACGTCCACGCAAACATCTGACGCTGGTGACCAAGTCGAACGCGCAACGCCACGGCATGGTGATGTGGGACGAAATCTTTTACGAAGTGGCGAAGAAATATCCGAAAGTCGAAACCCAGCGCGTGCTGGTCGACGCGGTAACCACGCAAATGGTGTTGAAGCCTTATATGCTAGACACTTTCGTCGCCACCAATCTGCATGCGGATATATTGTCCGATCTCGCCGCCGCATTGTCCGGTAGCCTCGGCATCGCGCCGACCGCGAACCTGAATCCCGAGCGCAAATTTCCATCGATGTTCGAACCCATCCACGGCTCGGCCTTCGACATCACGGGCAAAGGCATCGCCAATCCGATCGCGACTTTCTGGACCGCCTCGATGATGCTGGAACATCTCGGTGAAAAAGAAGCCTCCGTGCGCATGATGAAAGCGATCGAAGCCGTCACCGCGAAAAAAATCCATACGCCCGACCTCGGCGGCGAAGCGACGACCGAAATCGTCACGTCCGCGGTTTGCGACGCGCTTTAATCGCAACCCGCTTTTGCATTCCGTGCGCACATGCCACGCATGCCTAACTATTGTTTGAAGGCCGCACGTTTTAAGCGAACAATCGGCGCTTTGGCACCGCGACCAGGCTCGTGATGACAACTTCCCCCGCGCGCTCCCTCACCGCCATTCTCGTCTGCGGCAGCGTGATCGTCACGCTCGCGATGGGCATACGCCACGGCCTCGGGCTCTTCCTGCAGCCGATGTCGATGGACCTCGGGTGGAACCGCGAGGTCTTCTCGTTCGCAATCGCATTGCAAAACCTGCTGTGGGGCGCGGCGCAGCCGCTCGCCGGCGGACTTGCCGACCGCTTCGGCGCGCCGCGCGTGATCGTAGGCGGCGCCCTGCTCTACGCAGCCGGTCTCGCGCTGATGACGGTGTCGGCGGTGCCTCTCGCATTCAGCCTGTCCGCCGGCGTCCTGATCGGCATTTCATTGTCGGGCGTCACGTATAGCGTCATCTACGGCGTGGTCGGCCGCAGCTTTCCCGAGCACAAGCGCTCGGAGGCAATGGGCTACATCGCCGCGGCGGGTTCCTTCGGCCAGTTCCTGATGGTGCCCATAGAACAATGGTTGATCGGCGGTGTCGGCTGGGCCAGCGCTCTCCTCGTCTTGTCGGTGATCGCTTTGATCATGGCGCCAATGGCCTTGGGTCTGGGCGAGCCGAAGCGCGAGCACGTGGCCGGCAGCCAGACCATACGCCAGGCGCTTGCTGAGGCCTTTCACAACGGCAGCTTCTGGCTGCTGACCGCGGGCTACTTAGTGTGCGGCTTCCAGGTCGTGTTCATCGCGATCCATTTGCCCGCTTATCTTAAAGACCACGGACTCGCCCCTCACGTTGCGGTCACGGCGTTGGCATTGATCGGGCTCTTCAATATCTTCGGCACGTGGAGCGCGGGCTGGCTGGGCGCGCGCGTGCCGAAAAAACATCTGCTGACCGGTATCTACGCCTTGCGCAGTGTGGTAATCACGCTGTTCCTGCTCGCGCCGCTCTCGCCGGCATCGGTCTACGTGTTCGCCAGTGCCATGGGCTTTCTGTGGCTGTCCACGATCCCGCTCACCAACGGCATCGTCGGCGTCGTGTTCGGCGTACGCTACCTGGCGATGCTCGGCGGCTTCGTATTTTTCTCGCACCAGATCGGCAGCTTTTTCGGCGTGTGGCTGGGCGGCCTTATCTATGACCGCAGCGGCAACTATAATGCGGTATGGATGATAGCCATCGCACTCGGCATCTTTGCCGCCCTCATCAACTGCCCGATACGCGAAAAACCGCTCGCGCGGCCGGCCGCGGCTTGATCGGCTATCCGACGATCTCAGGCACAGTGCGAAACCGCCGATGCACGCCGATGAACGCCGATAAATTTTCGACGGTCTGGCTTTCGTGATATCTAGTACCTATCTGCGTTTATCTGCGTTCATCGGCGGTTGCTTGAGATTTTTGAGATGGCTTCTCAATCACCCAGTCGCTCTTGCATCGGCATTCATCGGCGTACATCGGCGGTTGCTTGTCGCTTCAAGCGTTTTTCTAAGAGGTTTTTGGCTTGCGGCATCGCTAGTGCTGGCCGGCATCGTCCCGGCACTCGCGCAAACCGTACCTCTCCACGGCTCCACACAAATACGTTTTGCAACCGCCGACCAGAGCCGCCTGCGGCTGGGAGCGCGCGACGACTTCATTGCCGCCATGGGCGCGTACGACCGGTCGGCGCGCATGGGACGCCGCGGAGTGGTCGCGGAAGCTGATTACCTTGCGTTCGCCGCGGGCCAGGCGCTCGACTGGCAACCGGCGGAAATCGCGAAACTGTCATCGTCGATCGCGAAAATCAGCGCGCAGCTGCGCCCGTTGAAACTTCCGCTGCCGCGCGAAGTATGGCTCGTGAAGACGACCGGACGCGAAGAAGCGGAGACGCCGTATACGCGGGGCAACGCTATCATGCTGCCGCAGCAGTATATGGATGTCCCCGTCGAGGAAATCGAGCGCGTCATCACGCACGAGATTTTCCACGTGATTTCGCGCCACCTGCCCGAGCGCAGAAACGCGCTATATGCGATCGTCGGCTTCCGCGATTGCGGACCGCTCGCCTGGCCGGCCGAACTCGAACGGCGCCGCATCACCAATCCGGATGCTCCCGACAACCGCTATTGCATCACGCTCGAGCGCGGCGGCTCGCCGCTGACTTTTTATCCCGTGCTGTTTGCGAAAGAAGAGTCTTTCGACCCCGCGCTGCCGGGCACCTACCTGGACCGTATGGCGTTCCAACTGCTGGCGGTGATGGGCAGCGGCACCAAGTGGACTGCGGGCCGCGCTGGCGA
>CAMBSS010000093.1 GCA_945870465.1 Bordetella parapertussis
TTCATCGCGGAGACCAGCAGCCCCTGTGCATTGTCGGGCGCTATCTTGTCGCCGGGTGAAATCTGGTTGCAGTTGAAGCGGCACAGGCGCTTGCACTTCTGCACCAGCATGCGGTTGGCCCACGGCGAAAAGTTCGCCGGCGAAACTGCTATGTACTCGGGCTTCTGCAGCACGGCGAGGCTCTCGATATCGTAGATGGCGAGCGAGATTTTCGGGTTCTCTGCGCCTATCCAGCGCACGGCGTTGATAAAGCCCTTGATGCGCAGGCGCTCCGGGATGTGCTCGGTATCGTACCAGTCGTCGAATTCGTCCTGGGCGGCTCCCGAGTAATCGAAGCCGCCGCCTAAGAGTGACAAGCCCATTTCAGCTTCCGGGCTGGTCGTGGATTTCGGGGAAGTACAAGTCCTTCCACGAGGCGGCGCGGGTCTTGATGTAGCCCGCGTCGAACATGAAGTCGGCGTATTTCATGACATTTTTCGGCGTTGTCGTGAACACGATGTTGACGTCTTCAAGCTGCTTAAGGATGTCGGCCACCGTGCTTTTCTTGTCGCCCGACACGTCGAGGTAGATCTGCGCCGCCCATTTCTTATCCTTGTTGATGAGCGCCACCGCATCGGTGAACGCCGCGAGCGCCGCCTTGTAGGTGCGCGGGTTCGCGTTGCGGAATTTGCTGCTCGAGAAAATATTGGAGAACGTGGTCGGCCCGCCGAGGATGTCGTCCGAATTGAGCACGCGGCTGATGCCGGGTTGCTCCAGCTCCAGGTATTGCACCGGCGGCGAAGTCAGGTGCAGCGTGACTTCCTTTTTCGAGAACAGTGCCGCCATGCCGTCGAAATGCGACATCGCGACTGTCTGCGCCGTGAATTTGTCGAATTGGTCCTTGCCAAGCGCCTGCGCCGTTGCAATCTGCAGCACCATCGCCTGATTGGAGGTCTTGATGCCGGGCACCGCGATGCGGTCTTCGGGCCCGATGTCGCGCACGCTCTTGATGTTGGGCTTGTTGGTGTTGAGCCACATCGGCGAAGTGATCATCGCCGCCATGCCCTTGATCTCGTTATCAGTGCCCTTGGTGCGCGCCCAGATGAGGATGATGGAAGTGGGGCCGTTGGTGCCGATGTCGATACGCCCGGCCAGCATGGCATCGTTCATGACTGCCGGGCCGACGGTCGTCGCGTAGACGCCCTTGACGTCGCCGAGCCCGGCGGCGCGGGTGTGTTTCTCGATCAGCTTCTGGTGCTCCATCACCATGATGGGCAGGAAGCCCAACCCGATCTGCTTGACGATGCGCACTTCGTTGGTCTCGGCCGCCGTTGCGTGCGGCAGCATTGCGACAAACGACCATAGAACTGCGGCGAGCACGCTGAGCGCGTTTCTATGATTTTTCATCATACCTCTTCGATATGTAAAGGGAACAAGGGTTCCAGCGCCTCGACGTCCATCACGTGATAGACGTTGAAGCGAAAGGCGGTCGCCGCGGCGACTTCGGGCGGCGTGAACGGAAACGCGAGGTTGCCGGCGGTGGATAGCCGGCCCGGGAATCCGTGGTGCAGCAGGTATTGCTTGGTGACGGTGGCGACCGCGCGGGCTTCCTCGGCGGTGTCGGCGATGACTTCGCACATGAAAAAGATTTCGCGCGGCAGCGGGTCGGGCGGCGTCGCCCACGGGAAGACCGCGTCGATGCCGTACACGCGCCAGATGATCTGGTACGGCTTGGCCGGGTTGGGCGGCGTCAGCTCGCGCACGGTTTTCTCGACGCCGGCGGTGATCGACTTCGCGTTCGCAATCACGCGCGGGTCGGCCGAGCCCGCCAGCAGTATCGCGCGCTCGCCGACGCGCATCGCGCCTTCTATCTTGACGGTGAACTGGTCGGCGGGCTCCCAGCGCGAGCCGGATACGCGCGTGCGGTGCTCATCGACGACTTCGTAGCGCGCTTCCCTGGTATGCAGCGTGCCCTCTGGTTCGCGCACCGCGTACGGGTCGGCCTGTTCATACAGGCTGTGCGCGGCAACCGAACTCGGCGATGCGTGGCGCGTCGGGTTCATGCTGTCGACGGTGAAGCTGTCGCCTTCGAGCGTGCCGATGATGGTGTCGCGCCCGCCGGGCGTGCAGCACAGAGAGCAGCATTCGATGATCTTCGACATGTGCAGCGTCGGACCGAGTGGATAGCCGAGCAGGGCAGGCACCGCGGCGAACACCGCGGAATCGCATGCGCGGCCGGCGATGATTACGTCGGCGCCGGCGTTGAGCGCGCGCTGGAATGCTTCCATGCCCATCTGCCCGACGAGGTAGGTCGCGTTGTCGACGTCGGCTTCGGTCAGTGCGCCGATTTCGCCGAGCGGCACTACTTTCTTTGCGCGGATCGCTTGTTTGACGACGTCGCGCGGCATGTCGGCCGAAATCGAAGCGAGCCGGAAATGCAGGCCGTCGCGGCGCGCGATTTCGCGCACCATGTCGAGTGTCGCGGCAAGATGCGGTGCCGCGCCCGCGCTGCCGGCGGTGCCGATCAACAGCGGAATGCCGAGCTTGCGCGCGCCGTTGATGCACTTGGCAAGGTCGACGCGCACCATGGTGTCGGACTGTGCCATCTTGCCGGCGCCGAGATAGTAAGGACCGGGATCGATTGAGCCCATGTCGGCGCCGATCAGGTGCGGTTTGCGCGCGAGGCCCGCGTTGAATGCGGGGTCCGGGATGCCATAGCCGAGTTGCCCGGATGCGGCCATCACGCGCAGCGGTTTAAGTTTGCCGTCGCTGCCGACGACTTCCTGGCGCAGGCGTTCGATCGCGGTGCTCATAGTTCTATTCCCAGCATGGGCCCGTGCTGCTGCGCGCCGTAAACGTCGCTGTCGCCGGGATTACCCGAGACGATGCGGCGCGGCATCACAATCTTGATGGCGAGCGCGGGTGGATAAGGCAGGACCTCGACCTTGGCAACGGGCTGCGAGTACAGCTTGGCGATTGCGTCGGCGGTGAGGGATTTCGACGCGCACGCGGCTTTGAAGCCGGCTTCGTCGTTGAAAAGCAGGTCGAGCGTAAGCACGGTCGGGCCGGCGTTTTTGCTGCGGATGACTTTGGCGATGTCGACGAGTTTCACGGGGGCGGGTTCCAACATGTGGAAAGTGGTTTCGAGCACAGGGGAAAAAGCGGTCGCGGAGCTTCTTTTTGCGGTCTCCGTTGCACGTATATTACACGCGAAAAGCGCATCGGCTAAACTACCGGTTCGCAAAAATCCGGAGGAAGACATCATGCTGCAACTGTACGGTTCCGTGAACTCGCGCGCGATGCGCAATATATGGATGCTAAACGAGCTCGGCGTCAGCTACGGCCACAAGGACTGGCTGCCGCGCGCGCCCGAAACGAAGACGCCGGAATTCCGCGCGCTCAATGCCAATTCGCGCGTGCCGACCATAGACGACGACGGTTTTATTTTGTCAGAGTCGATGGCGATTAACATCTATCTTGCGAAAAAACACAAAAGTCCGCTCTATCCAGCCGACGCGAAGACGGAAGCGCTGGTGCTGCAATGGAGCCTGTGGGAAACCGACCGCCTCGACCGCCAGGTCGTCGATTACCAGCGGCACAGTAGCCAGTTGCCCGCCGCCGAGCGCAAACCCGAGGTCGCTGAAAAAGCGTGGAATGAATGCGTGCCCGCTTTCGACGTGCTCGAAGACGCGCTCAAGAAATCCAAGTTCCTGCTCGGCGCGGAGTTCACGATGGCTGATCTGAACGTCGCTTCGGCGCTGTATCGCGCGCTCACCATAGACCTCGCGAAATGGCCGCATGTGCAGACCTGGCTCAAGACCTGCTGGGACCGGCCCGCAGGGAAGAAGGCAAGGGCGTTGCGGGAGAAGTAGATTTAATGCCGTGAGGGCGTGATGACGCGAGAGCGTGAGGGCGCATATGACTGGCGCAGGATTTGTAAAGGAACGCGAGTGACTCGATGTCTGTTTAAAGGGATTGCCGTTGTTGGCCTGACGCTTGCGGCGGTGCTTGGCGCTGTGCAAACCGCGCTGGCGCAGGCGTGGGAGCCGCGCAAAACCGTCGAGATCGTCGTCGGCGCCGATCCCGGCGGCGCGCTCGATATCACGGCGCGGCTGCTGCAGAACATCTGGCGCGACAAGAAAATCCTCGACGGCATCGTCCTCAACAAACCCGGCGCTGGCAATGCCATCGCGTGGACTTACCTGAATCAGTTCCCGGGCGACGCCAGTCATATCGCAATCGCCACGCCCAACCTGTTCACCAATCAACTGATGGGCATCAGTCCGCTGACGTACCGCGACGTGACGCCGCTTGCCGTCATGCTCACCGAATACATCGTCGTCATCGTGCGCGCGGATTCGCCGTTGAAGTCGATGCGGGACGTTGCGGCACCGCTGCGCAAAGACCCGGGCGCGCTCAGCATAGGCATGTCGCCGGGCCAGGGTAGCCCCGCATATACGGCGGCCGGCATCGCGCTGAAGGAAGCCGGCGTCGACGCGAAGAATATGCGGCTCGTCGTCTACAAGGCCGCCAGCGCCGTCATCACGGCGTTATTGAGCAATGACATTGATCTGGCGTTTGTCGCCGCACCGAATGTGCCGCCATTGCTGGGCGCGGGGCGGATCCGGGCGATCGCGATTTCGTCGGGCAGCCGCGTCGGCGGCGAACTGGCAGGCGTGCCGACTTTCAGGGAGCAGGGCATAGACGCCGTTTACGAAAACTGGCGCGGCCTGGTCGGCCCGAAAGATCTCAAGCCGGAGCAGATCGCGTACTGGGAGAATGTCATTCAGCAGGCGCTCAAGACCCCGGACTGGCAGAAAGCGCTTGAGAAAAACGGCTGGGGCGACCGCTATATGAGCAACGAGCAGAGCAAGCGATTCTTCGACGAGCAGTTCGCCAAGTACAAAGCCACGTATACCGATCTCGGTATCGCCAAATAACAAGCAGCATCGTGCAACCCACTAAACGGGAGCAGTCATGACCATTGAATTGACCAAAGAGCTCGGCAAGTTTGTCGCCGGTGTGCGCTACGAAGACATCCCCGCTGAAGCGGTGTCGGCTATCAAATTGGTGATCGCCGATTGCATCGGCTGCGCCATCGCCGGCGGTAATGACCCGGCGCCGCAGTTGGTCAGAAAAATGCTCGCGCCCGCGGGTACGGAGGCCACGCTGCTGCTCGGCGAAGGCCGCGCGTCGGCGCTGGACGCGGCGTGGATCAACGGCACCGCTGCGCACGCGCTTGACTACGATGACGTCGCGCAGCGCGGCGGCCATCCGAGCGCGCCGCTGGTATCGGCCATACTCGCAGAGGCGGAAGCCCTCGGCGCATCGGGCCAGCAAATGGTCCTTGCCTACGCCGCCGGCTACGAAGTGTACGCTGACCTCGCGCGCCGCGACACGGTGCAGCAGCACGAGAAAGGCTGGCATCCGACCAGCATATTCGGCACGCTGGGTGCTGCGGCCGCGTGCGCTTCGTTGCGCGGGCTGGATGCAGAAAAAGCAACGATGGCCATTGCCGTCAGCGCATCCCAGTGTTCCGGCGTCGTCTCCAATTTCGGCACTATGACCAAGCCGTTGCACGCGGGGTTGGCGGCACGCGCCGGCGTCGCATCGGCGCGCCTCGCAGAACTGGGTTTCACCGGCGCGGCTGATGCGCTCGAACATGCGCCCGGCCTCCTCGAGGCGGTCTCGCCGTCCGGCGGCATGGACGTCGATTCGCCGGTGCGCGCCGGCAAAGAGTGGCAGATCCTTGGCAGCAACCGCATCGGCATCAAGCTGTATCCGATGTGCTACTGCGTGCACCGCACGCTCGACGGCATGCTCGACCTGCTGAAAAAAGACAAGCTCGATCCCACCGATGTCGAACAAGTCAGCATCAGCTACAGTCCGCGCAATGTCACGATCCTGCGCAACCATCAGCCGCAGACGGGCCTCGAAGCGAAGTTCAGCATAGAATTTGCGGTGGCGTCCGCGTTGATTGCCGGCCGCGCGGGGTTCTCCGAGCTCACCGATGAATTTGTGCGCAGGCCCGACGTGCAGGCGCTGATGAAGCGCGTCACCGCGACGGCCAATCCGGAACTCGATCCCAAGCGCTCCGGTTACGCGCTGTTCGACCAGGTCGTCATCGAGACCAGGGGCGGCGGGCGTTTCGACACCGGCGCCATCCGCAACGTACGCGGCGACCCCACTTTGCCGCTGGGGCCCGAGCAGCTGTGGGTCAAGTTCGAGGACTGCGTGCGGTTCGGCAATCCGCGCCTGCCGGCGCGCCAGCTGTTCGATGCGCTGATGAAGTTGGAGCAACTGCCGCAGGTGCGCGACCTTGCCGCATTGCTGTCGCGGCCGGCCGCGCTGCGCGATGTTAAGTCGCTAACCAAAGCGGGCTAGTCCGGTTGCTGCCCGGTTTCCGGGCATACTTGACGCGCCGGCGCACTGTACGCCGGCCTGCATAGGAGGAGAAAACGCATGAAATTGCCATCGCACTTCTGCGCGGCGCTTGTCATGGCTGCAGCCCTGACATTGCCGGCGCTGTTGTTCCAGCCGGCCGCGGCGCAGGCGCCGTATCCGTCCAAGCCGATCCGCTTCATCGTCGGCTTCGGCCCCGGCGCCACCAACGACCTCGTCGCACGCCTGCTTGGCCAAAAGCTGACTGATCAATTGGGCCAATCGGTGGTGGTTGAAACCGCGGCGGCGCGAACACCGCGATCGCGTCGGCGCAGTTCGTGCGCGCCGCGCCCGACGGCTACACGCTCATGCTCAATTCCCCCGGACATCTCACCAATCCGTCGCTGATGAAGCTCGAGTTCGACTCGGTCAACGATTTCGCGTTCATCACGCAGCTCGCCGAATCGGTGAACCTGCTGGTCGTGCATCCGTCGCTGCCGGCAAAAAGCGTGAAGGAACTGATCGCGATTTCGAAGCCGCGCCCCGGCCAGATCAACTACGCGTCTTCCGGCACTGGTACGACAGTGCATCTGTCGGCTGAGTTGTTCCAGTACATGGCTGGAATCAAATGGGTCCACATTCCGTACAAGGGCGGCGGACTGGCCCTGCAGGAACTGATCGCCGGACAGACCTCGCTCAGCTTTCTCAATCTGCCGACGGTGATAAATATCGCCCGCGCCGGGAAACTCCGTGCGCTGGCCACCACGGGCGCCAGGCGCGCGGGCGCCGCGCCGGAGCTTCCCACCGTCGCCGAAAGCGGCGTGCCTGGCTTTGAAGTGACGACCATGTACGGCATCTCGGCGCCGGCCAAAACGCCGCGCGTGCTCATCGACCGCCTGCATGCCGAGATCGTGCGCGCGCTGAATTCGCCCGACCTGCGCGGCAAGCTGATCGAAGCCGGCGCCGATCCGGTCGGCAATGCGCCCGAGGAATACACTGCGTTCATCAAGAGCGAAATCGCCAAGTGGGCGAAGGTGATCCAGGCGGCGGGCATCAAGGGCGAATGAAAAGTTTTTGCTGCGCCAGACTCACCAACATTAGGGAATAACCGCATGCTGCAGAAAAAATTCTTGATGCTGCCGCCGCAGTCGTCGCGCGTGACCGACTGGCCGGCGAAGCTGCGCGCCGACGTGCCCGAACTTGAAATCATCGTTGCCGACAATGCGCAGCAGGCGGCGCAGGCCGTCATCGATGCCGATGCGGCGTACGGAATGATGACGCCGGACCTGCTGAAAAAAGCGACCCGCCTGCAGTGGCTGCAATCGCCGATGGCATCGCCGCCCAAGGGATTTTATTTTCCGGAGTTGATCGCGCATCCGCTGACGGTGACCAACTTCCGCGGCATTTTCGACGACCGCATCGGCACGCACATCATGATGTACGTGTTGGCGTTCGCGCGCGGCCTGCATTATTACTTTCCGCGGCAGATGCAGCGCAAGTGGCAGCCGGAGCCCGAAGACACCGGTGTTGTCCACCTGCCCGAATCGACTGCGCTGGTCGTCGGCGTGGGCGGTATAGGTGCCGAAGCGGCGCGGCTGCTCGCGGCTTTCGGCGTCACGGTACTGGCAACCGATGCGCGCGTGACGGCAGCACCGCCCGGCGTGGCCGAACTGCACCAGCCGGACCAACTCGACACGCTGCTGCCGCGTGCCGATTTCGTGATCCTGACGATGCCGCTGACGCCATCGACCGAAGGCATGTTCAATCGCACGCGTTTCCAGCGCATGAAGCGCAGTGCGTTCTTTATCAACATCGGCCGCGGCCGCACGACGAAGCTCGACGATCTGGTCGCGGCGTTGCAGGCGGGCCAAATCGCCGGCGCGGGGCTCGACGTCTTCGAGCAGGAGCCATTGCCCGCCGACCACGCGCTGTGGACCATGCCTGGCGTCATACTCACGCCGCACATGGCGCTGTATGGGCCGCATCTGAACGAGCGGCGCTACGAGATCACCGTCGACAACTGCCGCCGCTTCGCGGCGGGACAGCCGCTGCGCAACATCGTCGACAAAGCCAGTTGGTTTTGATCCGTCTTTTGTAACTAGAACCCATCTCAAAAATGCAAGACCGAAAAGCAACCGCCGATTGACGCCGATTGACGCCGATATAATTCCGGATCTTTCCCCGAATCCAGTTCAAGCCCCTTGAGCTTATCTGCGTTCATCCGCGTTCATCGGCGGTTCCAAATTGTTTTTGAGTTAACTTCTAGCTACCTGAAAACGAAAAATGAAAATCGAATCCATCGCAGTCCATCCGCTGTCCGCCACCACCGCCGTGCCGCTGTCCACCGCGCACGAAACCTTCCGTACCTCGCATTTCATCCTCGTCGAGGTGACGACCGACGACGGCATCAAAGGCTACGGCAAGGTGCACGGCGAACCGATGAAGACGATCTGCGAATGGATCCTGAAATTCGGCGACATCATCAAGGGCATGGACGCGCTGGGCCACGCCGAAGTGTGGGAAAAACTTTTCCTGCTGACCTGTCCGCGGCCGGGCGGCCTGCAGGGCAGCGGCGGATTGCCGCCGCCGTTGCCGCGCAGCGCGCGCCCGCAGATCATGGCCGCGATTGCCGGCATCGACATTGCGCTGTGGGACATCAAGGGCAAGGCAGCCAACCTGCCGGTCTATAAATTGCTGGGCGGCGCGCGCAAATCGTTCTTCACCTACGCGACCGGCAGCTATTACCGCGACAATGCCACCATTGAAACCTACGCCAACGAAATGGCGTCGTTCGTTGCCAATGGCTATCGCGCGGTTAAAGCGAAATGCTGCTGGGCGGACATGGGGGAGGAGGTCGAGCGCATCGCCGCGATCCGCGAGGCGATCGGCAAGGACACGCTGTTCATGCTCGACATGAACGCGCCGTATGACGTCGAGGAGTGCATACGTTTTGCGCACGCGGTCGCGCCGTACGACATTTTCTGGATCGAGGAGCCGCTGCACTGGTATCTGCAGCCGTCCGATTACGTGAAGCTTGCCGCGGCGAGCCCGATCCCGCTTGCGCACGGTGAGCGCGAACTCACGCGCTTCACCATGCGCGACTTCATCACCTCCGGCGCGCTGCGTTTCGCGCAATTCGACTCCACGCGCTACGCCGGCTTTACCGAAGGCCTGCGCGTCGCCCACGTCGCGGAACAGTTCAACGTGCGCATCGCACCGCATCTGTCGCCCGAAATCCACACGCATTTGTGCGTGGCTTTCCCGTCGGCGAGCTTTGCCGTCGAAACCATCGGCAACAAGGTGCGCGACGTGCTCGGGCTGGGCATTTACAAAAACGGCCCGCAGGTGAAGAACGGCGAGGTGCACATCACCGACGCGCCGGGCTTCGGCATGGAAATCGACTGGGACTTCGTCAACCAGTATCGCGCGCAGTAATCGCCGTGCGCCGGCCGGCGCTAGCGCAATGGGTCGGCGACGTGCGAGAGCGATTTGAGGCCGGTCGCCGTGCCGATCAACACCGTGGTTTCATTTTCACCGACTGCGCCTGACTCGACCGCTTTACGGATGCCGACCAGCGTGGTGGCGACTTCGGGGCAGATGAACACACCTTCGGCGCGGCAGATTCCGGCCTGCGCGGCGAGCGCTTCCTCATTCGTCACTGATACCGCGGTGCCGCGCGTGCGGCGGAGTATCGCCAGCATGTCCGGACCGCACAGCGGGTTCGGCGATTTCATGCCGCCGGCGAGTATGTTTATCGCGCCCCACGGCTCGCAGTGGTCTTTGTTTTCCTGAAACGCCTTGGCGATGGGCGCGCAGCCCGCATATTGCGTGATCACCAGCTTGGGATCGGGGTCCGTTATCCATCCAAGGTCACGCAGTTCCTGAAAACCTTTGTAGAGCGCGATCACGCCCTGTCCGCCGCCGGTCGGAAAGACGATGGCCTGCGGTAAATGCCAGTCGAATTGCTCCGCGATTTCGAAGGCGAGCGTTTTCTTGCCTTCTATGCGATACGGTTCGCGCAATGCAGATACGTTGAGCCAGCCGTGCGCCGCGCATTCGCGCGCGACCAGGCTGCCGACATTGGCCCAGTCCTCGATCTCGACGAAACGGACCTCGCCGCCGGAGAGGCTGCACTGTTTGCGCGTTGATTCCTGGCCGTCGACCGGCAGAAAACTCACGCACTTGATTCCCGCGCGCGCCGCGTACATCGCCCATGCGGCGCTCGCATTGCCGGTGCTGTTGAGCGCCAGTGCCTTGACGCCGAGCTCGCGGTAACGCGTAAAGCCCGCGCTGGCGCCGCGGTCCTTGAACGAGCCGGAAGGATTCTGCCCTTCGTCTTTCAGCCACAGTTGTTTATGGCCCAGCGCGCCCAGCCTGACGAGAGGCGTCTGGCCTTCGCCCATGGTGACTGCTGCCGCGGGATCATCGGCCGGCAGCAGCATCCAGTAACGCCATATCGAGTTGGGCCCGCGCTTGATCTCGTCGCGCTTCACCGCGCTGCGGATTTTTGGCAGATCGTAACGGGCCAGCGGGAATGCGCCCGGCGGCCCCGAAAAATCCAGCGTGGCGGCGGGTTTAGCGACGCCGTTTATGTCTATGGAGGTCAGATAGCTCATATGCTTTAAAAGTTATAAATTACAATGATTTATCATTTTACGTATACGGTATACCGCATGTGGATTCTGCGCTAGAATGATTCCCGATAGCAAGCACTAAGCCCTCACGCATGGTTAACCCACCTGGACTGGAACCCTGATGAAACGCCTGTATCCGTCTTTCAGCATGCTCGTTTTTGCGGCCGTATCGTTTGGCGCAGTGGCCGCAGATTATCCCGATAAGCCCATCCGCATGGTGGTGCCATGGTCGCCGGGCGGCGGCTCGGACGTGTCGGGGCGCATCATCGCGGCGAAGCTGACGGAGGCCCTCGGCCAGCAGGTCGTAGTCGACAACCGGCCTGGCGCCGCGGGCAACATAGGCACGGCGATCACCGCGAAAGCGCCCGCCGACGGCTACACCGTGCTGCTTGCGGACACCGGTTTTTCCACCGGCATCAGTTTGTACAAGGACGCTGGCTACCATCCGATCAAGGATTTCGCGCCGGTATCTCTCGCGGCAATCACGCCCATCATCGCCGTGGTGCATCCATCGGTGAAGGCGACTTCAGTCAGCGAGCTGATCGCGCTCGCCAAGGCCGAGCCGGGCAAACTCAATTACGGGTCGGGCGGAACCGGCGGCAGCGTGCATCTCGCCGGCGAAATGTTCCTGCTGCGCACCGGCACGAAAATGATTCACGTCCCCTACAAAGGCAGCGGCCCCGCGGCCGTCGATCTCGCGGGTGGTGTCGTGCAGGTCATGTTCGCGACGGCCCCCGCCGTGATGCCGCTGATCCGGGGCAACCGGCTGCGGCCGCTTGGCGTCGCCAGCAATGCGCGGTCAGTCTTCCTGCCCGACGTGCCGACCATGAAAGAAGCCGGCGTGGCCGATTTTGTCGCCGATAATTGGTACGGTGTGTTAGTGCCCACTGGCACGCCGAAGACCGTCATTGAAAGGCTCCAACGCGAAATCGCCAAAGCCGTCGTGCAGCAGGACGCGAAGGACCGGTTCTTCGGCGCAGGCCTCGAATCCAGGCCCAGCAAGACCTCGCTGGAGTTCGGCGCTTTCGTGGAAAACGACGTGGCCCGCTGGGCCACCGTCATCAAGCAGGCCAATATCAAGCTGGAGTAGGAGTTCCTGACATGATGAGGACTCCGCTTTGATCACGCGCATCCCCGCATCGCTCTACCGCGGCGGCACTTCCAAGGGCCCGCTAATCCTCGCCAGCGACCTGCCGGCCGACCGCAAGACGCTGGATGCCGTGCTGCTGACCGCCATGGGCTCGCCGCACAAGCGGCAGATCGACGGCATCGGCGGCGCTGAGACGCTTACCAGCAAGATCGCGGTGGTGTCGAAATCGTCGCGCCCAGGCCATGACGTCGACTATCTGTTCGTGCAGGTGAACCCCGAATCCGACGTCGTCGACTATTCCTCCAACTGCGGGAACATGCTGTCGGCGGTCGGGCCGTTCGCGATCGAAATGGGGCTAGTCGCGGCGACGGACCCGGAAACGCGCGTCGTCGTATTCAATATCAACACCAACTCCACCATCGAAGTCATCCTGCAAACCCCCGGCGGGGAAGTCACCTACGATGGCGACGCGGCCATCGCTGGCGTGCCGGGCACGGCGGTGGCCGTGAAGGAAAATTTCGCGGGTACGGTTGGCAGCAAGACCGGCAAGCTGTTGCCGACCGGCAATGTCAGCGAGGAAATCGACGGCGTCGAGGTGACGTGCATCGACGTCGCCGTGCCCATGGTCATCGTGTCGGCCGCGGCCCTCGGCAAAACGGGCTATGAGTCCAAGGCTGAGCTCGACCCGGATGCCCGACTGATAGCCCGCCTGGAACAAATTCGTATCGAAGCCGGTAAGCGCATGGGGCTGGGTGATTGCAGCAAGCTGGTGATTCCGAAGCCGGTACTGGTGGCGGCACCGCGCGCGGGCGGCACCATAGCCTCGCGCGATTTCGTGCCGTTCAATTGCCATGCAACGTATTCGGTCACCGGCTCAATGGCGCTCGCCGCTGCGTGCCTCATGCCGGGGACCGTCGCCAACCAATTGGCAAAGCTCAAGGGTGCCGGACGGCAGATTGTCGGTATCGAGCATCCAGGCGGCACGCTGGAGGTCGAATTGCTCGCGCGCCAGGTCGGCGGCAAGTTCGAAATGCAGGAAGCGAACCTGCTGCGTACCTGCCGCAAGCTCTTTGAAGGGCAGATCTGCATTCCGTCGCGCATCTGGGACGGTAAAAATAAAGCGCGCGATGCCATGCAGCTCGCGGCTGCGGCATGACGAAAAGCACGCAATGAAAAAAGCAGGGGGAGAGGGTACGAAAATGAGAGTGGAGCTGCCGGCGCGCAACCATTTGTTCGAGCAGATCCACAGCATCCTGTGGGAAAAAATCCGCAGCGGAGAAATCGAGTCCGGCCAGCGCCTGAAAGACATCGAGTGGGCGCGCAAACTGAACGTGAGCCGCACGCCGGTGCGCGAGGCGATGCGCAAGATGCAGCAGGAGGGCGTGCTGGTGCCGTTAGCACAGGGTGGCTATGAGGTGCGCGGGACCTCGCAGGTCGATCTCATGGAGCTGTACCGTTGCCGCGCGGCGCTCGAGGCGCTGGCCGCGGAAGAAGCGGCGCGTCATTTTGACGGGCCGACCGCGGCACGCTTCGACGATCTCGTCCGCCGCGCCGACGAGGCAATCGAACGTGGCGATCTGGATACCGCGTTCACGCTCAACACCCAATTCCATGCCGAAATTCTCGCGCTGAGCGGCAACCGGCACCTGGGCGGACTGCTGGAGGCGCTGCAGCGGCTGGTATTGTTTTATCGCGCCGCGTTGCTGCGCATGTCGAAGGACGACGCGCGCAACAAGGCTTTGTATCTGGATCGCTTGCGCGTGAAGCAGGACTGCCACCGCGAAATCCTGGCAGCGCTGCGAGCCAGGGACGGCGCGCGCGCGGCGGCCCTCATGCAGGCGCATGTGCGGGAAACCGCCGAGGATCTGCTGCCCGCGGTGCCTGAATCGACGAGTATCGCCGAAGAGCTGCCGCGCAACGCGGCGTGAGAAGTCCGTTCGTGCTGAAGTATAGAAGCTCGAACAAGGTATTTGCAGAAGGTGGAATCCACCTTTCGATACCTCAGGGCGAACGTTGTTGATATGGCTTGTAGCCTCAGTCCGCTTTAAGGCCTGCCTGTTTCGCCGCGACGCCGTTCTTCTGATAATCGTCGCGCAGGAAAGCGGCGAATTCCTGCGGATTGTTGCCCACGGGTTCGCCGCCGATCGCTATCAGCCTGGCGCGAATTTCGGGATTGCGCAAAGTCTGCGCGGCGGCTTCGTTGAGCCGCGCCACGATAGCGCGCGGCGTGCCGGCGGGCGCCAGCAGACCCAGCCAGCTTCCTGCCTGGAACCCGCGCAATCCCGTTGCTTCGTCTACGGTCGGCACGTCGGGCAACAGCACGGAGCGTTTAGTGCCGGACACGCCGAGCGCGCGCAGCCGTCCCGCCTTCACGTGCGGCAGCGCCGGCGGAATCGAATTCAGTATCACGTCGAGCCGCCCCGCCATCAAATCGATCACCGATTGCGGCGCGCCGGCGTACGGCACGTGCGTGAGATTGACGCCCGCCATGCTCTTGAACACTTCCATGCCGATGTGATTGGTGCCGCCGTTGCCTGCTGAACCGTAATTGAGTTTGCCGGGCTCGGCCTTGGCGCGCGCGATCAGGTCTTTCATGCTGGCGATCGGGCTGGCCGCGCTGGTCAGCATCAGCATGTCGCTGGTCGCAATCAAACTGATGGGCGCGAAATCCTTCAGCGTGTTGTACGGCACCTTCGCGATATGCGGCACTATGGTCATGCTCGGCGAACTCGCCATGAACAACGTGTAGCCGTCGGGCGCGGACGTAAACACGGTTTCGGCCGCGATGCGCCCGCCCGCGCCGCCGCGATTGTCCATCACCAGTTGCTGCCCGAGCAGCGCCGACATGTTCGGCGTTACCGTGCGCGCCAGCACGTCCGGTGTGCCGCCGGCGGGCACCGACACGACCACGCGGATGGGTTTGTCGGGATAGGCCTTTGCGGTCTGGGCCATGAGCGCCGCGGGCGCGCAGGCCAGCAGGGCTGCGCCAAAGAACCGGCTTGTTCTTGCATTGATCATCAGGTTTCCTGGTATGGATATCTCTCGAACAGAGATTTTGAATTGATTCGTCGCGGAATCTTGCCACAAAAGCGGCCGTCGTGGCCGCGCCGAGGTCGGGCGCGGCATGTGCGGACTGCGCTCCGGCCCCTTTCCAAGAGTGCCCCAATGGGGTATATTGAGCCATGTATCTGACAGTAGCGCAGACACCGTTATTCGAAAAATATGCGTCGCAGATCTGGTCGGAAGAGGAGCTGGATCAATTCATCGACTGGATTGCAAACAATCCCGTGGCAGGGGACGTCATTCCCGGCGGCGGTGGATTGCGCAAGGTGCGTTGGACGGCTGCCGGCCGCGGCAAGCGCGGAGGTGTCCGGGTAATTTATTACAACGTTTTGCGGAGCGGCACTATCTGGCTGTTGATAGCGTATACCAAAGCGAAGTTCGATAATTTGCCGCCGAACCTGTTAAAGGAACTCAGAAATGAGATCGTCAAAGAAAAAAGCTGACCGGGAAGTGCAGGCGTTCAATCAGGATCTTTTGCGCAGCGTCAGGCAAATGAAGGCCGGCAAGGCCGCGCGCAAAACCCGCGTCAAGCTTCCCGCTGTGGTAAGCGCGCGCAACGCAAGCGGGCTTAGCCAGGCAGAGTTCGCGGTTTTGCTCGGAATTTCCGTGCGCACGCTACAGAAATGGGAGCAAGGCACGCGCGAACCCTCGGGCGCAGCACGAAGCTTGATTCGTATCGCGCAGAAACATCCCAACGTCCTTGCCGATGCAATGAAGTGAGACGCCGCGCGCATTTTGCCTTTTCATCGCTGATGTTAGTGGAATAGTTGCTGGATTGTGAAGCTGGAAGGACCTGCGCTATCCCGATTTTCCGCGTTCACGGCCGCCCATGAAACTCATCAACCCCCGCATCAGCCACGTCATCACCAACCCTGTCGCCTTCACGCTGCAGGTGTAGCGGGCGTTTCAGGCCAACCACGGCCTGCTGCTGGCCAGTGCGACGGCGGCCGTGCTGTGGGAAATCATCCGCCACGCGCTGGGTTGGTATTTCGGCAACCTCTCGCAGGTGACCGTGGTCTATGGTTCGCTCGCCACCGCCATCATCGTGCTGCTGAGCCTCGAAATCGGCAAGCCACCGCCGGAGGCGGTGCCGATGCGCACTGAACCGTTGTAATTGAGTGCTTGAATCGAGCGTATCCAAGAAATACAGCACGCAAGAGGTATTTCCGTGCACTGATTGATCAAAGGAAACGGACATGATAAAACGAGTGAAGATAACGCGTGGCAGCAGCAATGTGTTTCGGGACGTCGGATTCCCGTCGGGGGAGGCGCACAATCTCCTGCTACGCTCCGAGTTGATGACGCGGATCGAGCAGTTCGTGAAGCGCGGCGGGCCTGACGCAGAAAGATTCTGCGCTTGCACTGGGCGTCACTCAGCCGCGCCTGAACGATCTGCTTAAAGGGCGGATCGACAAATTCAGCCTCGATGCGCTCGTGAATATGCTGGGCCACGCCAAGTTGCGGGTCGAAATCAGGGTCAACAAAATGCCGCTACGGAAAGCGGCGTAATTCCGCTAAACCGTCATACCCGCGCGTTAGAGCCTGCCCCGGCAGGTATCAGGCCGGGGCGGGTATCCAGAAGAGCCTCCTGGGTTCCCGCCTGCGCGGGAACGACGAAAGTGTCGTGCGCCAGCACAGCGGCTTTTATTTTGTTCATGTCGTCTCCTCCCCCAGAGGTTTTATAGCTTGTGGCGGCAAGCATAGCCCCATCGACTTGCGCGGACAACGCGGCGTCGGCTTCAATTTATGAATACTCCCTCGCCCCGCGTAAGTGGGGAGAGGGTCGGGGTGAGGGGCAGGGTTAATTCACGAACTTTGAACTCGCGTGACGTTATGCCTGTTCAAAGAGTGTCCCTTACCTAACAATGCAGCAGCTGTAATCATTTAAGTGGAAAACTCGATGCGCACTTCT
>CAMBSS010000094.1 GCA_945870465.1 Bordetella parapertussis
CGCCTTTGTCAGCCATATGGGCGGTGAGCTTCAGATTGCGCGGCACTCCAGCCTGCATGCCGAACCCTTTGGCGATGCCGGGCCACAGGTCTACCCAGCGCGGATAATCGCCGTTGATGACATTGAATGACTGATTGGCGCAGCGCGGCTCCTCGGCCATCCACGCGAGGCTGCGCGCGAGCAGCGCGGTATCGGTGAATTGCGAAGGCACTTTGAAGCTCGCTTCAGTGCCGGGAAAATCGAGCGGCAGACCGAGTTCGCGCTGGACTGCCGCGTAAACCGCGATGACCATCCCGGCCGAGCGCGCATAGTCGATTGCCGGATCGCAGAACGAATGCGGCCGCGACGTTGAGTAACCCCAGCTCTTGCCGCGGCTTTGCGCGCGCAGGAAATTTTCCTGTTCGAAATAAAAATTCCGGTTGTTGGCGCGCGGCGACTCTTCGGTCAGCGGCACCGGCACCGGGCCGAGCTGGGTTCCATAGTATTTGCTGCCATGCACCGCGTGCACGTGCGCAAGTTTTGCGACCGGCTCGACCGCATTGACGAGATTAACGAGCATCGCGGTGTTGATCTCGACGGACTCCGGTATGCCTTCCGGATGGTCGTAGCGCGCCGCGTAGAAAATATGCGTCACATCATTGAGCGCGCCGAGCTTGCGCTTGCAGTCTTCGCTGTCTTTAAGCTCGACGGCAATCCAGCGCATGCCGGGTGAGGTTCGCGCCGAGCGCGCCAACCCGACCACGTTCCAGCCGCCGGTGGCGACCAGGTGTTCGGCGATGCGGCGGCCGATCAGGCCTGATGCGCCGGCGATGAGGGCGGTTTTGGCCATCTATGCCGATACGCCGAGCGTTTTGCAGAACGGCGCGACCAACGGGTACTGCTCTATCTTCCACGCTTCGGCGACGATGCTTTCGGCTGCCTGTTTCGAAAATGGGACCTGCAACTGGTCCAGCGTCTTGATCGAGATGTCCTCGTCGGTCAGCGGCCGCCGCGCGCTGCCGCGGCAATCCTTGACGCTCGCTTCGAGCGTTTTGCCGTCCTTGAACACCACGCGCACGCTCGCCGCTTCGCGCCCGACGGCTTCATCGGTCTTTATTTTGATGCTGGCGCGTAGCTTCTTGACCAGCGGATCGCTCAGGACAGGCGCGGCAAGCTGGGCGACGCCGGCGGCTTTGTATATCAGCGATGTGGCAGTCCAGTGCTCGAGGCTCACCACCGCCTGATTAATATTGATCGGGGTCGGACGGCTGGTCAATTGCTTGGCGAGCGGATTGATCGTCAACTCGATGCTCTCGATCTGCGCCGGGTCGTATTTATTGTTGCGCGCGATTTCGAGGCAGGCATCGGTCAGCGGATGAATCACGAAACCGGAAGGGTAGGGCTTGTAGGCGAGGGTCGAGATTTCCCAAAACTCTCCGAGCTTGTCGAGCGCCGCGTCGAACTGCGGACGCGTGCCGAACGAAACGCCGAAGCCCTTGGGGCCTTCGATCAGGGTGTCGTTGCACGTGAAGCCGTGCGCAGTAAGGAAAACGGCCATCAGCCCGCAGCGCGCGGTGTGGCCCTGGATGAACTGGCTGGCGTTGGAGGCGTGGGCTTCGCGCAGCCCTGCAGACTGGTTGGCGGCATGGCCGATGGCGGTCGCTACCTGGTCCTCGTCGAACCCCATCGCGATGCCCGCTGACACTGCGACGCCGATGCAACCGACGAGGCCCGCCATCGACAGGCCGACCGCGTTTTCCGCGGGCGGCGTGCACAGGATATTGCCGATGCGACACTGGATTTCATTGCCGAGCACGACGGCGCGCACGAGCTCTTTGCCGGAGAGCGGCTGGCGTTCGGCGACCGCCAGGAGCGCTGCGCCGAGCGGGCTGGTCGGATGCGCGATCGTGGTGAAGTGCGTATCGTTATAGGCGAGCGCCGCCGAACTCAGCGAGTTGATAAAAGTGGCGTTCAGCGCGTCGAGCTTTTCGCGGCGGCCGACCACGGTCGACGAGTTGGCGCCGTTGAATTCGGTCAGGACGGGAAGCGCGCGCTCGATCGCGTCTTCCCTGCAGCCGCCCGCGGCGCAGCCCACCCAGTTGACGAAAGCGCGCACGCCTTCGTGTTGAATCGCGGGGGGCAAAGCTTCGTACTTCGTGGCAACTGCAAAGCGCGCGAGCGCGCGGGTAACACCGGTCATGGCGGATTTCCTTCGGACGAAACAGAATTGTTGTTCGATGATGCGGGGGAAGGCCGATACTGAATTACGCTGCGGCGAATGTCAAACCGCAGACGCGTGCGCGCGCAAGGCGTAAAATCGTCGCTGTACTCGCGTCGGTTTTAAAAATTCCCTCGCCCCAGCCCTCGCCCCACTAACGCGGGGCGAGGGAGCATTTTGAGATTGCCTCTAGTCAATTCATGCCGATGGAGAAACGCATGGCCAGAAAAATTCTTTACGTGTCCCCCGAGGCGCCTGTTGCGGACGCAGCACCCGATACAGAACGCCGCGCCATGAGCGCGGGGGGGCTACGCATCGGCATACTCGATAACAGCAAGGGCAACGCCGACCACCTGCTCTCGTTTTTGATTGAAGGCCTGCGCGCGCAGGTGCCGATTGCCTCGGTGGTGTCCAGGCGCAAACCGGCGTCCTCGCGTCCGGCTGAGAACAGCGTGCTCGACGACCTGGTGAAGGAGGCGGACTGCGTAGTCAGCGCCATGGCCGATTGAGGGTCCTGCACGTCGTGGAGTGTCCACGACATGGCGGAACTCAGAAAGCGCGGCCTGCTGACGATGGTGATCTGCTCGGAGCCTTTCCTCAAACTCGGCAAGACGCAGGCGCGCGTGTTCGGCGTGCCGGCGCTGCCGCTGATCGTGATCCCGCATCCGCTGGGCGGCCTGTCCATTGACGACGTGAAGGCACGCGCTGCCGCGGCGCTGCCTGAATTCATCAAGCTGGTGAAGGAGGGCGCGCGATGATGGATATGGTGCAATTACTGAAGGCTCCGCAGGCGGGCTTTGAAGCGGAAGATGATTTCGAAGCAGTCAACGTCTATTGCCGCGAGCGCGGCTGGACCGACGGGCTGCCCATAGTCCCGCCGACGCAGGAACGCGTGGAGCGCATGCTCGCGTACTGCAATCGCGCGTGGGATGAACCGATTGCGGCGCTGCCGCCGCGCTTCGGCGCCGCAACGCCGCTGCGGCTGGCGGCGAACGCGGTGATGGCGGGCTGCCTGCCCGAACATTTCCCCATCGTAATGCTGGCGCTCGAAGCGATGAGCGATGAGCGCTTCAATCTCTACGGCATACAGGCGACGACGCACCCGTGCGCGCCGCTCATCATCGTCAACGGCCCGATTGCGCGCGAACTCGGCATTAATTCAGGCCACAGCGCGTTTGGTCCCGGGGCGCACGCCAACGCGACCATCGGTCGCGCGGTGAGATTGGCGCTGGTCAATATAGGCGGCGCCATTCCGGGGCTGGGCGACATGAGCACCTACGGTTCGCCGACCAAGTACAGCTATTGCGCGGCGGAAAACGAAGCGGCGAGCCCGTGGGAGCCGCTGCACGTCGAATTGGGGTTTGCCAAAGAGGCGAGCACCGTCACGGTGGTCGCCGCCGAGCCGCCGCACAACATCAACGACCACGAAAGCACGACTGCCGAGGGTTTGCTGAAGACGATGGCGGGCACCATGGCGACACCCGGCGTCAACGATATCCACCATCCGCTGGCGGCGCCGGTGGTGCTGTTCTGTCCCGAGCACGCGGCCACTGTTGCGGCGGGTGGTTATTCCAAAGCCGACGTCAAGAAATACATGTTCGAGAATGCGCGCGTGCCGTTGTCGAAATTTTCCGACGAGAACGTAAACCGCCGCCTGCGCAAGCGCATGCCCGAGGAATTTGCGAAGGCGGGGATGGATGCAATGGTGCCGGTGGCGAAAAGTCCCGAGAACTACACGATCGTCGTGATCGGCGGCGCGGGTAAGCACTCGGCATTCATACCGACTTTCGGCAACACGCGCCTGGTCACGCGCGGCTTGAAGCACGAAGACGGGCGCGACGTGCTGTCGATACAGGAATTGCGCCGGGGCTGACGCGAAAGTCGCTTTACTTCTAAGATCGAACCGCAAAGGACGCGAAGGACGCAAAGGAACCCAAATTCAAAGAAATAAATTGGTGCGCCTGGCTACATCGTCCGAATCCCTAAAATTTGGATCGTCTGATTTGTCAAAGCGTCTTGAGGTTTTCCTTCGCGTCCTTTGCGTCCTTGGCGGTTCAGGATTTAATAGCAGGAAAGCCGTAAAGCTGAGCGGGATTGTCGGTGAAGATGCGCTGGCGCACCGCGGCGTCGGGAAACCACTCGCAGAAAAGATCGATGAGGTCGCCGTCGTCGGGATTGATCTCCGGCGGGAAATGGTTCGGATGCGGCCAGTTGGTGCCGAACACGACACGGTCGGGACGCGCCGCGACGAGCGCATGCGCGAACGGCTTCATGTCCGCGTATTCGGGCGGGCCCGATTTCGAGCGGTGATACCAGCTTGAAATCTTGACCCAGCAATCGTCGCGTCCCTGCAGGATGCGCAGCAGCGCCTGGAAACCCGGCGAATCGACAGTGTCCCTGCCGCCGCGCACGCAACCGAGGTGATCGAACACCAGCGCCGCGGGCACTTCCATCAGCTCCCCTTCGAGATCGGCGATTTCGGTGTTGTTGCCGACGTGCAGCTGAATATGCCAGCCGAGTGGCGCCACTTTCGGCGCGAGGATGTCGATCAACTCGGTGCCGCCGTAACCTTTGACATGGGTGGAGAGCCGCACGCCGCGCATGCCTCCTGCGTTGAGGCGCGTGAGTTCTTTCTTCGTGATATCGGGGCTGACGCCGGCGACGCCGCGCGCGCGGTGCTGGCCGAGTTCCGCGATGATGTCGAGCGTGAGCGAATTGTCGATGCCGTATACGCTCGCGTTGACCTGCACCGTGCGCTCCAGGCCTATCGTCTTGCACATGTCGAGATAGCGGGCGAGTGGCAAGAGCGGCGGCGTGTAACTGCGTTTTTCGACCAGCGGATATTTTTCCTGGTCTTCGAAGACGTGGCAGTGGCAGTCGGTGCTGCCGGCCGGCAGCGCGTGGCGCGGCTTGCGCGGATTGGGATGTGGGCCGACGCAGTCGGGCGCGGTAGTCATGTGGGTGTTCCTGTTGGGCGTTGGTGGTGCGGCGTGAATAAAATAAATGCCGGATTGGAGCGTATCATACGGGTAATCGTTGTCCACCCGGACGGCGCTAAAAAATCCGCGCGCGATGTATAATTTTCGCCGCCACCCAAATTCCACGGAGAGAGCGCACATGGGCAACATGATTCAACTGACGGCCGCCGACGGCCACAAATTTTCCGCTTACCGCGTCGAGCCCAAGGGCAAGCCAAAAGGCGCGATCATCGTCGTCATGGAAATCTTCGGCGTCAACAGCCATATCAAGAAAGTCACCGATGAATACGCGGCAGACGGCTATCTCGCCATCGCGCCGGCGATGTTCGACCGCGTGCACCCGGGCCTCGACGTGGGTTACGGGCCGGAAGACCTCGAGATCGGCCGCGCGGCCATGAAAAAAGTGAGCCTCGACGACGCAATGAAGGACATTGCCGCGACCATGAAGAACGTCGAGTCCGCGGGCAAGATCGGCATCGTCGGCTATTGCTGGGGCGGCGCCGCAACGTTTAAAGCGGCGTGCAGCCTGGGCGGGCTCGCGTGCGCGTCGGCTTATTACGGCGGCGGCATTCCAGGACTGATAGCCGAGAAGCCGAAATGCCCGGTGATGTTCCACTGGGGCGAGACCGACCATTCGATTCCGCTCGAGAAGGCAAAAGAAGTCGCCGCCGCGCACACGGACCAGACGCATCATTTCTATGCGGCGGGCCACGGCTTCAACTGCGAACAGCGCGGTTCGTATAGCGCCGAAGCTTCAAAGGTCGCGCGCGAGCGCACGCTCGAGTTCCTGGCGAAGCACGTCGGTTGATTTAGAACCCGCCTTGCAACACGGCACCGAAAAGCAACCGCCGATAAACGCCGATTCACGCCGATACAACGAGTGATTGGGCATAAGTGATTGAGTGTCCAAATTGCTGAATCACTTAATCACTTATTCACTGGTTGTCATCTGCGTTCATCGGCGTCCATCGGCGGCTCCAGAATGTTTTTGAGACCGCTTCTTATTTATTGATTCATAACCCAGGAAGACAGACGCAATGCGACCATTCGAAGGCATCAAGATACTGGACTGCACGCACGTGCTCGCCGGGCCGTTCGCCGCGTATCAGTTGGCGGTGCTCGGCGCTGACGTGATCAAGGTGGAAGACCCCAACGAACCCGACCAGGCGCGCGAATCGGGCGCCGACATGGCGTTGAACAAGGTGCGCATGGGCACCGGGTTCATGACGCAGGGCTCGAACAAACGGTCGATTGCGCTCAACCTGAAAACCGAAGCCGGGCGCGAAGCGATGAAGCGTCTGGTCAAGGACTGGGCCGACGTGCTGATCGAAAATTACCGCCCCGGCGCGTTCAAGGCGCTGGGCCTCGGCTACGATGACCTCTCGAAGCTCAATCCCAAGCTGGTCTACGCATCGATGACCGCCTACGGCCAGGACGGCCCGCGCGGCAACTGGACGGCGTACGACATGGCGATCCAGGCGACTTCAGGCTTCACCGCCTCGACCGGCACGCCCGACAGCGGCCCGATCAAGACCGGCGCGCCGGTGATCGACTACGCGACCGGCACCACCGGCGCGTTTGCCATCGCCTCCGCTCTGTACCAGACCCTGCGCACCGGCAAGGGCCAGCACATCGACATGGCGATGATGGACGTCGCGCTCATGATGCAGGCCACGCATATCACCGATCACCTGCACTCCGGACACAAGCCCAAGCGCAGCGGCAACAAAATGCGTTTTGCCGAATCCTCGATGTTCGAGACCAAGGACGGCCTCGTGCAGCTCGCTGCTTCCAACGGCCGCCAGCACAAACGCTTCTACGCGGCGATCGGCGAGCATGCCGAAGTCGACCGCGTGAGTCTCGACGAGCGCTACGGGCGCTTTGACGAGAAGTACGAAATGGTCGCTAAAAGAATGAAAGAAAAAACCGCCGACGAGTGGGAGCACTATCTCGAAGGCAAGCACGTCCCGGCCGCGCGCGTGCGCGAGCTGCACGAGACGTTGCAGGACCCGCAACTGAAGCATCGCGGCCTGTTGCACCGCCATGACAACGTGGCCGGCGTCGGCAAGCCGGTCACAGTGCCGGTCGCCGCGTTCAAGTTCAAGCATGATGGCCCGTCGCTCGAGCGTCCGCCCGCGCGCATGGGCGAGCACACCAACGAAGTGCTGAAGTCGGCTGGCTATGGCGCCGAGGAGATAGCAGCAATGAGGAAGGCGGGCGCGATCGCATAATATGGCAAAACCAAAACTGATTTATTTCGACGCGCCGGTAAGCCGCGGTGAAGAATGCCGGCTCGCGCTGCACCTTGCGGGAATCGATTTCGAAGACGCGCGCGTCAAATTCGACGCCTGGCCCGCGCTAAAACCGCAAACGCCGTACGGCGCGATGCCCGTCTATGAATTGCCGGGGCGGCCGCCGCTCGCGCACACCAACGCGATACTTTTGCTGATAGGGCGCGCTCACGGGCTGCACCCCACCGACGAGTTCGAAGCGGCGCGCCATGAGGGGATGATGCAGCACGTCGAAGACCTGCGCGCGAACGTAGGCCCGACCCTGCGCATGCCCGACGCCGATAAAAAAGCCGCGCGCGAGGCGCTGGTGGCCGGTTATCTGCCGGCGTGGGCGCAGGCGGCGGAGAAGAACATCACCGGCGCGCCGTTCTTCGGCGGCGCGAAAATCAACGTGGTGGACCTGAAGCTGCACATGGCGGTGCGCTGGTTCATCGGCGGCAAGGTCGATCACATTCCGGCAACGATCTTCGCCGCGTATCCAAAGCTCCTGGGCGTGCACGACGCGGTGCGCGATCATGCCGGCGTAAAGTCCTGGTACGCGAAGCCGCAACCTGCCGGAATACCCTGAAACCGCATTGAAGGAACTTCCCGGCAATGATCATCGATTCGCAAGTCCACGCTTATGCCGCCAACACGCCGCAACGTCCATGGCGCAAGCCGCCCCACGACTGGCCTGACCATGTAACGGCCGACGAGATGGTCGCGGCCATGGACAAGGTAGGCGTGGACGGCGCGATTAACGTCTCGGCCAATTCCCTGTACGGATTCGACGCCAGCTACGCGATCGAAGTGCAACGCGCTTATCCGGGACGCTTCGCCATCGTCAAGCCGGTGAATCCGGAAGACCCTGCCGCGGACGAGATCATCTCGGAATGGAAAAAGACGCCGGGGGCGGTTGGCATACGCGTCATGTTTGCGCTGAAGACCGCGGCGGATCTCGACATGGCGGGCATCGATCGCGTTCTGCGCGCTGCCGCGCGCCACGATCTCCCGGTCAACCTGCAGTGCGGCAATAACCTGGACTTGGGTACAGCGTTAATCGACGCTCATCCGCAGACGCGCTTTGTCATCGACCATCTGGGTTTCTATCAGCCCCGCACGAAGCCGGCGCCGGCCAGCGTGTGGGCCGATCTGCCCAAAGTGCTGGCACTCGCGCGCCGCCAGAATGCGGCGCTCAAGGTGAGCGGTGTCTGCACCATGTCGCGTGAGCCTTTTCCGTACTCCGATATCTGGGACCCGCTCGCCCGCGTTTTCGACGCCTGGGGCTTCGAGCGCTGCCTGTGGGGCACCGACTGGACCCGCACCTTCGCGCTGGTCAACTACGAGCAGGGCGTCGAGTCCTTTCGCCTGACCAACCGCCTGAACGACGGCGAGCGGGCCATGCTGATGGGCGGCGCCTGCGCAAAGGTATATGGCTGGTCGCCGAAAAAAGCAGGTGACTAAGGATTTTCCTCAAGCCGGAATACACCAAACCTTCTTCGCATGCTCCGGCGTCGCGACGTCGAAAGGTATGCCATCGGGATCGGTGTATTTGCGCTCGGTGCGCGGGCCTTCGCCGATGTTCTTGATCTGGCCGGCGTAGGTGCCGCCGCTTTTCTCGACTTTGGCGACCGCCTCATTGAGGTCCTCGACGAGAAAGCCCATGTGATGCAAGCCCTTCTTGGCGTTTGAATTCGCGTTGCGGTTGGCGTCTATGATGGCGAGGCTGACCACGCCGTCGGACATCATGATGGCGACGCCGGACTGGCGTACGCGTTTCATTTCAAAAGCCTGCTCGTAGAAAGTCGCGGTTTTTTCCATATCGTCTACCGACAGGGTGATGTGGCGAAGCTTGGCCATGCGGGACTCCTTTGCGTTAAGCGGAAAGTTATCTGATGCGCGCGCGTTTTGCGGGTGTTGCCGTCTTGAACAGCTCGTTTGCGGATTCCAGCTTTTCCAGCGCCTGCAGTTGCGCGAACAAGGTTTTGGCGTCGATCTTCAATTGCGACCAGCCGACGCAATCCTCGAATTTCACCCACAGGTGCTGCGCTGTCAGCGGCGCATGCGGATCACCCATCGCGTATTTTACGTTCTCGCTTTTAAGCACTTTGCCGTCATTCAGCGTGATCTGCACATTATCGTAAGGCGCATAACCCGAGGTGCCGGCTTCTTCGACGGGGTTGATGTCGATGGCGACGCGCTCTATCAGGCCGCGCACCGCCGGGCTGAGGACGAATTCATCCGTCAGATCCTGCAGGCCGACGCGTCCCGCCAGGACAGAGCAGGCGAGGGCGAACTCTATGCTGAACTTGGCGGCGATGGCGTTTTGCGGGCGGTGGTTCTTGAGGATCACCAGGTGCGAATTGCTGAAGCACACGCGGATCTCTTTGATGTCTTTCGCCGCGACCGGCTGTTTCTTCAGCAAGCCGAGCATGGCGTCGATAGCGCGGTGCGCGCGGTAGCACACCGGGTATTGCTTGATGCTGAGGCCTTGCTCCGTCATATGCCAGTGCCGCGGCGGCAGCTTGGGCGGCGTGTCTAAATCGACGTCGCCCTTCGGCGAGAGTGCCGCGAGATACCCCTGTGTATGTTCGAGCGCGTCGGTGGTGGCCGAGATGCCGGCTTCAGCAAACCGCGCGGCGTAGATGCCGGATGCGGCGGCCTTGCCGGGATGCGTGGGTTTGACCATGGAACCGAGGTTCGACATCACGCCGCTCGCTTCCGAAACCGCTACGCCAAGTGCATGTGCGGCAGCGGTCGCGTCGAGCTTGTGCAGCGATGCGCAAGCCGCCGCGGCGCCGATGGCGCCGAAGATTCCAGTCGGGTGCCAGCCTTTGCGCTGGTAGTTGCCGCGCTCGCGCGCGATCAGGTCGGCCCACACTTCGTAGCCCGCCACGTAGGCGACGATCATGTCGCGGCCGGAGGACTGCAATGCCTGCGCTTCCGCCAATATGGCGGGCACCAGCACGGCACTCGGATGGCTGCCTTTCAACGCAACGTCGTCGTAATCCAGCGCGTGGGAGGCAGTGCCGTTGATCCACGCGGCGGAAGGTGCCGAACTGCGCTTGCTGCTGAAATAGAGATTGGCAGGGCCGTCAGGCTGGTCCGCCAGCAGCACGCGCTCGACTGCCTGGGTTACCGGTTCCCGCGACCCAGCCAACATCACGCCGACGCAGTCGGTGAATCCCTGTTTCGCGACGTTGACGACAGCATCCGGCAGCGCGGCGAAATCAAGCCGCGCAATGAAAGCGCCGTACGCTGCGGTCAGCGGCTGCGTCACAAAGAGTCCCTAACAGGATGAAACACGTGTGCGTTGCTGCCAGAATTGGTGAGGGCAAGGCGCCCGGTGAAGGTAATAGTTATCCTATTACCAAGACGAGCAACGCGGCCATCGCCGATTCTGGCTGCAACCCTTCGGGCTGGCACGAGTTTTGGCCCATGGCGTTGTCGAAAAGCCCCTTGCTTAGAATGACTAAGCATCGGGACTTTCTTCTAGCCCTGAGCCAAAATCGTGACAGCGCATCGCGCGTTTCATCCTGTTAGGGACTCTGGACGAGCACCTGCATTTCTTTGCCGGAGAGCCACGGCGTTTCGGCTTCGATGCGCTTTTCGTAGGCGGTCATCGCGTCTTTATAGCGCGCGGTGATCGCGATGTCGTCCAGTCCTTCGAGCATGCGCTCCTTGCGCGAAGGCTCGATGTTGAACTTGTAGACTGCGCCGTCGGGACCGGTGACGGTTTGCGCTGGCAAATCGATGGTGATTTCGGCGCCGGGCTTGGCGTGCAATTGCTCGCGCAGTTTGCGCACGTCAGCTTCGGGCAGCACGACCGGCAAGAGGCCGTTCTGATAGCTGTTGCTCATGTAGAACGCGCCGAAGCTGGGTGCAATCACCGCGCGCACGCCGAAGTCCACTACCGCGTAGACGGCGCCTTCGCGCGTCGAGCCGCAGCCGAAGTTGGGGCCCGTGACGAAGATGCCTGCCTTCTTGTACGGCTCGGTGTGCAGGATGAAGTCGGGTTTCTCCTTGCCGGCCGCGTCGAAGCGGTCGTTGAAGAACAGGAAGTTGCGGTAGCCGACGGTCAGCGGCTTCCTCAGGAAGCGTTGCGGAATGATCATGTCGGTGTCGATGTCCGGCGTGTCGAACGGTGCGGCGACGGCGGTGAGGCGTTTGAAGGGTTCCATAAATTCCTTTACTCAAGATCTAAAAAGGCAATCAGCCGCAGATAAACGCAGATGAACGCAGATAAGGCAAAAAGAAATTGACGTCGGAAGAGCGGTGCCGAGTCTTATCAGCATCTATTGCGTGTTCGTAACTTGAGGGTGCTTTGAATTGTTTCATCTGCGGCTTAACTTTTTAAGGTTTAGGTCAATGTGCGGACGTCGGTGAGCTTGCCGGTGACGGCGGCGGCAACGGCCATCGCGGGGCTCACGAGGTGGGTGCGTACGCCGCGGCCCTGGCGGTTTTCGAAATTGCGCGGCGAAGTCGAGGCGCAGCTTTCGCCCGGCGCGGGAAAGTCGCCGTTCGAGCCGACGCACATCGAGCACGCCGAATCGCGCCACTCGAAACCGGCGGCGATAAAAATCTTGTCGAGCCCCGCCGCTTCGGCGCGGCGCTTGACGTCGGTCGAGCCGGGCGAAATCATCGCCGGCACTATGGCTTTGCGTCCTTTGGCGACGGCCGCCGCCGCCACCAGGTCTTCAAAGCGCGCGTTGGTGCATGAGCCGATAAACACGCGGTCGATCTTGATGTCGGTGATTGCCATGCCCGCAGTCAGGCCCATGTAGTGGAGTGCGCGTTCGAGGTGCACGCGCTCGACTTTGTCTTTTGCCTGTGCGGGATCGGGAATTTTTCCCGTAATAGGCAGCGCGTCGTCCGGCACCGTGCCCCAGGTCACCATGGGCGCGATGTCGCCGGCGGCGAGTTCGACTTCCTGGTCGAACGTTGCGCCGCTGTCGGAGGGCAGTGACTTCCAGTGATTGAGCGCCGCGTCCCACTGTGCGCCCTTGGGCGCGAACTCGCGGCCTTCGAGAAATTTGAATGTGGTTTCGTCCGGAGCGACCAATCCGGCGCGCGCGCCGGCTTCGATCGACATGTTGCAGACGGTCATGCGCTGCTCCATTGTCATCGCGCGCATCGCGGAGCCAGCGTATTCGATGACGTGGCCGACACCGCCGCTGATGCCGACCTTGGCGATGATGGCGATAATCACGTCTTTAGCGGTCACGCCCGCGCCGAGCTTGCCTTCGACCGTCACCCGCAGCGTTTTAGGTTTGCGGTACCACAGCGATTGCGTCGCCAGCACGTGCTTGATTTCGGAAGCGCCGATGCCGAACGAGAACGCGCCGAACGCGCCGTTGGTGGTGGTGTGCGAGTCGGCCGCGGTGATCACCATGCCTGGCTGCACGAGCCCGAGGTCTGGTCCGATCACGTGCATGATGCCCTGGCGCACCTTGTCGTCCATGCCGATGAAAGGCAGGCCGAAGTCTTTCGCGTTGCGCGAGAGCTGCTCGACCATGTTGCGGATTTCAGGGTCCTTGATGCCTGCGAGCCCGCCGGCGCGGTTAAGCGTGGGCAGGTAGTGGTCCGCTATCGCGATCTGTTTCAGCGGGCGGAACACCGGGCGCTTGTCGAGTCGCAATTTGTCGAACGCGTAGAACGGCCCTTCGTGCACGAAATTACGGTCGACGTAAATCAGCGCCTCGCCGTCTTCACGCTGGGCAATCACGTGGTTGTCCCAGATCTTGTCGAACATGTTGCGTGGTTTGCTCACGGTCATTTTCCCTTCAGGTAAATCTGCAAAATTCGTCGTTCCCGCGCAGGCGGGAACCCAGGGGGTTCAAAGTCGTCTGGATGCCCGCCTGCGCGGGCATGACGAATAAAAAGAGGGTCATGTCAGGTTAAGGCGGGCAGCATGGCCGCGGCGCTGGTGCTGCGGATGATGTCTTTCGCTTCCTCGGTAATGCGCGGATTGTCCCGCAACAGCTGGACGTCCTTGTATTTCATGCGGCCGCCCGGATCGTCGTGCGGATAGTCGGTGGCGAACAGGAATTGTGTTGCGCCGAGCATCTCGATCGACTCCGGCAGTTCCGGCTCCTCGGTCTCGATGGTGAAAAAGAGGTTCTTCTTGAAATACTCGCTGACCGGCTTCTTGTTTTTCACTTCGTATTCTTCCAGCGAGGTGAGGCGCTTGCCGGCCGACAGGCGCTCGCTGACGGGCATCACGCGGCGGTGGAAGCGCGCGGTCGCGTCTTCGTCTTCATAGTTGAGCGGCGGCTTGACGAACGCGGCGTCCAGACGGTCGAGCAGTGGCTTGATGAAGGCTGAGCCCGCTTCGGTAAACACCATTTTCAGGTTCGGGAAGTCGTCGAACAGACCGCTGGTGCACAGCGAAGCGAGGCTCATCTGGCCTTCGGCGGGGCACAGGGTGTCGAGGCCGTCGCGCTGGAAGATCATCATGTTGCTGATGCGGTGGCCGTGCTGCACATTGTGCAGGACGATGGGCATGCCCAGCTCTTCGGCGCGCTTGAAGAAAGGCCACAGCTCGCGGTGGCTGCCGAGCGTCTCCGAAAACTGGTGCTCGCGCACCGGGAACACTTTGTCCATGGCAATCGCCTGGAAGCCGTTTTTTTTCGCCCACTCCATTTCGCTGATCGCGCTAGGGACGTCCTGCATTGCGACGAGTGCCGCGCCGATCAGCTCGTTAGGATATTTCTTGATCAGGTTGAGGATCGCGATGTTGTGCGAATGCGCCATCTGGATGGCGAGCGCGGGGTCGAGCGTGTAGTTGAAGTAGATCGCCGAGAACTGGCTGAGCAATAATTGCTTGTCGATGCCGAGCTTCTGGTACTCCTCGAGGCGCACGTCCATGTTGGAGAGGCCGAGGTGCTTGCCGCCGGCGCCGGGCGGCGGTAGCGGCGTCGAGCCTTTGACGCGGTACTCGCCCGGGAAGCTCCATTTCACGAGCAGGCCGTCCTTGTCGTATTCGAACCGGGGCCGCAGGTCAGCGGTAGGGCCTTCCATGTGGTCGTAGACGTCGCGCGGCAGTATGTGGGTGTCCATGTCGATAATCATGTTCGGCTCCTGGAATGCTCTATGTAATAAAAGTTATTTCACCGTGATGCCGGTCAGTTTGATGACCTTCGCCCATTTTTCGGTTTCGGCGGCGAGGAACTGGCCGAATTTTTCCGCCGGCATCGTATCTGGTTCGGCGCCGACGTTGTTCTTCAGCTGATCGGCGAATGCCGGCGTGTTGGAGATCTTGACGATTTCATCGCTCAGCCTGCGCAAGATTGCCGCGGGTGTCCTGGCCGGCGCGACATAGCCGTACCACGAGCCCGCGGCGTAGCCGGGCACGCCGGATTCGGCGATGGTCGGCACGTCGGGCATGACGGGCGAGCGCTGTTCCCCGGTCGTCGCCAGTGCGCGCAGGCGCTTGGCGGCGACCGGCGGCAGCAACACCGGGATGGGCGCAATCGTCATGTCGACTTCGCCCGAGATCAAATCCGTGATCGATTGCGAATTGCCTTTGTACGGGATCTGCGTGATTTCGGTGTTCGTCATGCTCATGAACAACGCAGTCGCCAGATGCGTCGAGCCGCCGATGCCGGCCGATGCGTAATTGAGGCCGCCGCGCTTGCGCTTGGCGAGCGCTATGAGCTCCTTCACGTTCCTGGCGGGCACCGCGGGGTGCACCACCAGCAGGTTCTGGGTGGTCGCCACCAGCACCACCGGCGCGAAATCCTTGCGCGTGTCGAAAGTCAGCTTCGTGTAGAGCGCGGGAATGTAGGCAAAAGACGAGTTGGCGAGCAGCAGCGTGTAGCCGTCGGGCGGCGCATTGGCGACGAGTTCGTTCGCCAGCAGTCCGCCGGCGCTCGGCCGGTTGTCGACGTAGACCTGCTGGCCTATGGTTTCACTCATCGTTTTGGCGACCAGCCGCGACACCAGGTCGGCGGTGCCGCCGGCCGTATAACCGACGACGATGCGTATGGATTTCGCCGGGAAAGTTTGCGCGCAGACGGATGCGGCGCAGCAGGCGCTCAGTGCGAGAAAGGTCGCGTCGCGTGAAATGTGTCCTATGGTTATTTTTTTATGGGTATGCATGGGGAGATTTTCCGTTTTAGATAGTGGCGGTGCCGCCGCCGTCGACCTGCAACGTGACACCGGTGGTAAAACTCGCGCGCTTGGACGCGAGAAACAATACGGCGTGCGCGACTTCTTCCGGGCGACCCAGGCGTCCGAGCGGCGGGTTCTTTCTGGCACCCGGCTGTTTGAGTGCGGCATTGCTGCTCGCAATCTGGTGGTGGCGCGCGGTGTCGATGGGGCCGGGCGCGACCGCGTTGATGCGGATGTTCTGCGGCGCGTAAATATCGGCAAGCCCCTTGGTCAGCGTGTTGAGCGCGATGTTGGCGGCGCAGCCGGGCAGATGGGCGGGTGTCGGCTGGCGGCCGCCGCGGCCGGTGACGTTCACGATATTGCCGTGGCCCTGTTTCAGCATGACGGGAATCACCGCGCGCATCGAGCGCACATAACCGTAGAGCTTGGCCTGCAGCACGCTTTCCCAGTCGTTATCGGTCAATTTGAGGAAGTCGCCGAAGATAGGCGCCGCGGTGCAGTTCACCAGCACGTCGATGCCGCCATGCTTGCGCGCAATCGTCTTGGCCACGCGGTCGACCGAGGCGCGCGAGGCAAGATCGACGCTCGCCACCGTCACGCGCGTTTTGGCCGCGCGTTCGATGTCCTGCGCGGTGCGTTTCAGCGCGCGCGCGTCGCGCGACGACATCACGACATTCGCGCCCGCCATCGCGAGCTCACGCGCAATTACGCTGCCCAGCGAGCCGCGCGCGCCGATCACCCAGGCGGTCTGGTTCTCGAATTCGCGAAGTGGTTTTTTGATACTGCGTTTTTTTGCCATCTTAGTTCACCCTGATCGAAGCGTTCTTGGCGACTTTCGCCCATTTCACGAGATCGTTGCGGATCAGCGTGGAAAACTGCTCGGGCGTATTGAAAACGGGATCGACGCCCAGTTCGAGCAAACGCTTGTTGGTGGCGGGGCTCTTGATGATCTGCACCAGCGCGTCGTTGAGCTTGGCGACGATTTCTTTCGGCGTGGCGGCCGGCGCGAGGATGCCGTACCAGGTGCTGATGTCGAAGCCGGGTAAACCCGATTCGTTGGCGGTCGGGATCCTGGGGAAGAGGGGGTGGCGTTCGAGCGTGCACACCGCCAGCGCTTTCAACCGTCCCGATTCGACGAAAGGAATCGCGGCCGGCATGGTCTGGAACAGCAGGTCAGCTTCGCCGCTCACCACCGACAGCAGCGCCTGGCTGCCGCTTTTATAAGGGATGTGCACCATTTTGGTTTGCGCCATCAGATTGAAGAGTTCGGCCGACATGTGGTTGAAGCTGCCGCCGCCCGAAGTTGAGTAGCTGAAGCGGTCGGGCTTGGCGCGGGCGAGCTGGATCAACTGCCTGACCGTATTCACCGGGATAGACGGATGCACGATCAGCAGGTTCGCGCTATTGGAAACGAGGCTGAT
>CAMBSS010000095.1 GCA_945870465.1 Bordetella parapertussis
GCGACATCGAAAGCCTGTGCGACCTGATCGTCAGGCTGTCGTGGTTCGCGCACGATTTCAGAAAAGAGATTGCCGAAGTGGACATCAATCCGCTGGTCGTCATGCCGAGCGGCAAAGGCGCGCGTGTCGTCGATGCGTTGATCGTCAAAAAACAATAAGCAACCTGGAAGCCGTCTAAAAAACAGTTTGGAACCGCCGATTAACGCCGATGAACGCAGATAAGATCGAAAACAGTTCAAATTGCAATGAGGAATGAGCAAAGGGCAATGCGTAACTTATCTTTAACTCATTAACCATTACACTTCACTCATCACCAATTACATCGACGTTAATCGGCGGTTGCTTGTCGGTGTTGTATTTTTGAGATGAGTTCTATCTATATACAGGTTGGAGGAGCAGCAGATGAATTTGAAAACGGTATGTGTCGCGGGATTGGCGTGCCTGGTTATCACGCCGTCAGTTGGAGGCGAGGCGTGCGCGCAGGCCTATCCGACCAAGCCTGTGCGCATGGTCAATCCCTTCAGCCCCGGTGGTTCGCTCGACCTGGTATCGCGGGCGCTCGCGCGTACGATGACGCTCGAACTCGGGCAGTCCGTGTATGTAGACAACCGGCCGGGGGCAGGCGGCAACCTGGGCGTGGAAATCGTCGCCAAGGCGCCTGCCGATGGCTATACGCTGCTGGCTGTGCAAAGCAGCATTACCATCAACCCGAGCCTGCAAAAACAGGTGCCTTATGATCCGATCAAGGATTTCGAGCCCGTCTCGAAGATTTCCTCGTACATGTTTTTTCTGGTGGTGCATCCGTCGACGCAGGCGCGCTCGGTGCAGCAACTTATTGCTCTCGCCAAGGCCAAACCCGATCAACTCACTTACGCGTCGGTCGGTATCGGCAGCGGGACCCACCTTGCCGGCGAGCTGTTCAAATTCATGACCGGGGTCAAGATGATCCACGTTCCTTATAAAGGCAGCGGTCCTTCGATCATCGATCTGGTCGGCGGACAGGTTGCGCTGATGTTCGGCAGCACGTCCGTATTGCCGCACGTGCAAACCAAAAAACTGGTCTTGCTCGGCGTGACGGGAGCAAAACGTTCGGGCTTTGTGCCGGATGCACCGACCATCGCCGAATCCGGCGTGCCGGGTTTCGAGATCACGGCATGGAATGCGCTGTTTGCTCCTGCAGGTACGCCGGCTGCCATCGTCACGAAGCTCAATCAGCTCGTGCGGCTGGGGCTGGCGAATGCCGATACCAGGACGGTGATGGAAGCGCAGGGACTGGATGCAACACCCAGCACACCGCAGGAACTCGGCGAGCTGGTGCGCAGCGAACTGCCGAAATGGGCCAAGGTCATCAAAGCAGCCGGGATCAAGCCCGAGTGACAGCATGAGCTGGCAAGCAGAGCTCGAAGAACTGCGGCGGCGCCAGCAACTCGCGCGCGAGCTGGGCGGCGCCGAGCGCGTCAAACGCCACAAGGACGGCGGCAAGCTGACGGTGCGCGAAAGAATAGACGCGCTGCTCGATCCCGGTTCGTTTCGCGAAGTCGGCAGCATCGCCGGCAAGGCGAGCTACGATGAAGCCGGCAATATCACCGCCTTCACGCCCGCGCAACTCGTGATGGGCCGCGGCACGCTCGATGGCAAGCCGGTGGTGGTCGCCGGCGACGACTTCACGGTGCGCGGCGGCTCGGCGGAAGGCGGCCTGCGCGACAAACTGGTACGCGCGGAAATGATGGCACGCGATCTGCGCATGCCCATCGTGCGTCTGTGCGACGGCACCGGTGGCGGCGGTTCGGTGCGTGCGCTCGAGGTGGATGGTTACGCGAAATGCCCGGCGCTATATGGCTGGGGGCTGGCAATCGAGAACCTGAGCCAAGTGCCGGTGGTCGGGCTCGCACTGGGGTCTACCGCGGGGTTCGGCGCGGCACGCGTTGCGACCAGCCATTACTCCGTGATGGTGAAAGACACTTCGCAGATGTTCATCGCCGGTCCGCCGGTGGTCAACCGTCTCGGTCCGCAATATGAAAAGAACGAACTGGGCGGCAGTGAAATCCATACCCGCAACGGCACTGTAGACGACGAAGTCGACAGCGAAGCCGCAGCATTTTTGCGCGCGCGGCGTTTCCTTTCGTACCTGCCGCGCTCGGTGCACGAATTGCCGGCGCGCATCGATACCGGCGACGATCCGCAGCGCAAGGTCGAATGGCTGATCGACGCCATCCCGCGCGACGAGCGCCAGGTCTACAAAATGCGGCAGATCGTCGAAGCGGTCGTCGATCAGGGAACGTTCTTCGAAATGGGGCGCCGCTGGGGACGTCCGGTGATGACCGGTTTCGCGCGCTTCGGCGGCTGGCCGGTCGCGTTGCTGGCGAGTGATCCTTACCATTATGGCGGTGCATGGACGGCCGACGCCGCGCGCAAGATCCGCCGCTTCGTCGATCTCGCGCAGACTTTTCATCTGCCGGTCGTGCACCTGGTCGATGTGCCGGGTTTCATGGTCGGCCTGGAAGCGGAGCAGAAGGGCATGATGCGCTATGGGGCGGAAGCGATCGCGGCCATTATCGGTTCCACGGTGCCGTGGTGCGCGGTGATAGTCAGAAAATGTTTCGGCATCGGTGGCGGCGCGCACGCCAATAATTCGCGCTATTCGACGCGTTACGCGTGGCCGTCGGCGAATTGGGGATCGATGCCGATCGCGGGAGGACTCGAAGCGTCGTATCGCTCGGAATTGGCCGACGCACCCGATCCGGCCGCAAAGCTCGCGGAGATTGAGCAGAGGCTGGACCGCGTGTGCTCGCCGTTTCGCACGGCCGAAGCTTATAACTTCGATGAAATCATCGATCCGCGCGATACGCGGCGGTTGCTGTGCGAATTCGCGTCGTTGTGCGCGGGCACTATTGCGGCGGGGCCGCCTTCGTTTGGCTACCGGCCTTGAACAAATTTAGAGGCTACATGATTTGAATTCTTCTTAAAACTACGACACCGACAAGCAACCGCCGATAAACGCCGATGGACGCCGATACAAATCCGGAACTTTCCGCGAATCCAGGTCAAATACCTTGAGCATATCTGCGTTCATCGGCGTTCATCGGCGGTTTCAAACTGTTTTTGAGACTGCTTCCAGCAGCACAAATCGGTGCGTCCGCAATCATCTGTCAGAAGGAGTAATTATGCAATTTGGCCCCCGTTTCATTCTGGCCGCCGGTTTGTCATTGTGCGCGACATCCGCGTTCGCGCAACAGGCGGCGGCAGGTTACCCGAACAAACCTGTCAGAGTCATCGTTCCCGTTGCATCGGGCGGCGGCACCGACATCATCGCGCGTATCGTCATGACCAAGCTGGGTGAGCAGCTCGGCGGCGCGTTCGTGATCGACAATCGCGCGGGGGCAGGCGGCATACTCGGCAACGAAATCGTCGCTCACGCCCAGCCGGATGGATATACGCTGTTGTTTACTTACGCTGCGCACACCATAGTGCCGTTCATTTACCGTAAAGTCCCGTACGACGTCTACAAGGATTTCGCTCCCGTTACCATGGCCGGCTCGCAACCCTTGCTGCTGGCGATCAACGCCGGGGTGAAGGCCAACACGGTGCAGGAGTTGATCGCGCTCGCCAAGGCGAGGCCGAATGCGCTGAATGTGGCCCTCGCTACGCCCAGCAGTTCTGGCGCGCTGGCGGCCGAGCTTTTCAAGATACTCACCAACACGCAAATGGTGTCGGTTCCGTTCAAAGGCGGCGCGCCAGCGTTGACTGCGATGGTCTCCGGCGAAGTCCAGTTGATATTTACGACACCGCCGACCGTAATGCCCTATATCAAAGGCGGCAAGGTCAAAATCCTCGGCACCTCGGGCAAGGATCGCGTGTCGTATCTGCCCGAAGTGCCGACGCTGGCGGAAGCCGGGATCAAGGATTTCAATACCGCGCCGTGGCAGGGCTTGCTGGCGCCGGCGGGCACACCGGCCGCGATCATCGACAAACTGTACAAGCAGATCGGCGAGGTGCTTAAAACATCCTACACCAATGAAAGATTCACGGCCGCGGGTACCGACGTGGTGGGCAGTTCGCCCAGGGAGTTTGGCGAATTGATCAAGCGCGAACTTGAGCAGAACAGCAAGGTCATCAAAGCCGTCGGCATGCGGGCCGATTGAGCGGTCAAATCGAAGCGAATTTTTTAGAGGAACGGTATGCCCATACTTTGTGAAAAACGCGGACACGTCGGCGTGCTGACGCTGAGCCGCCCCGAGGTGCGTAACGCGTGGTGCGAGGATTTTTACGGCGAACTGCGCGACGGGCTGCGCGTGCTGGAAGAGGATCCGGAAATCCGCAGCGTGATCCTGACGGGCGATGAAGCCGGCGGCGCTTTTTGCGCCGGTGCCAACCTGAAAGACCCGAACACGCATGTGCTGAAATCCGTCGGCGATTTCATCCGCAATCTGCCCAACCGGCGTTTCCACGCCTTCAAGGTGATGGACGATTTTCCCAAGCCGCTGATCTGCGCGGTCAACGGCTACGCCGTCGGCATAGGCTGCATCGTCACCTATTGTTGCGACCTGATCGTCGCTTCCGAGCGCGCTGACTGGCGGTTGACCCAGGTCAAGCTCGGCATCATTCCCGCGCAGGCGGCGCTGGTGCGGCTGGCGCGCTGGGTCGGCAAGGGCAACGCGATGCGCCTCGGCATGGGTTTCCCGCTGAAGGCCGACGAAGCGCAGCGCATAGGCCTCGCGCAATGGGTGGTGCCGCACGCGGAGCTGATGGCGAAGGCGATGGAAGTCGCGGATTTCATCGCGGGCCATCCGCCGCTCGCGAGCCGCCTCACCAAGGAGTCGCTGAACCAGGGCATCAACATGCCGAACCTGGCCGACTCAGCATTGATGGACCTTTACCGGTTTACGACGCTGGAAGGCACGGACGACAAAAAAGAAAGCCACGACGCGTGGCGTGAAAAGCGCGATCCCAAAATCAAGGACCAGTAACCGGCAACGGCGCAGGCTCCGGTCATTACATTGAGGCAGGCAAGTTGAGTACCTTTGAATATCTTTTTAATCCACGCTCGATCGCAGTCATAGGCGCGAGCCCCGAAGCCAATCGTCCCGGCGCGCAAACCATCCGGGCGCTGCAGGACAACGGATTCAAGGGCGGCGTCTACCCCGTAAATCCGAAGTACGGGGAGGTGGCGGGTCTGCGCTGTTATGCCGCGATCAAGGACGTGCCGAAACCGTGCGATATCGCGGTCATCGCCCTGCCTGCCGCGCTGGTGCCGCAGACGGTCGACGAGTGCGGCGCATACGGCGTGCGTTTCGTCGTGGTCGTCGGCGGCGGTTTCCGGGAGGTGGGCAAGGAAGGGGAGGAGCGCGAGGCGCAGATGCTTGCTGCTGCGCGCAAGCACGGCGTCAGGATAGTCGGGCCCAATTGTCTCGGCCTCGTCAACGTGCATACGCGCGCCTACGCTGCATTCGGCAGTCTCGCGCGTCCGCCGGTGTTGCAGCCCGGGCCGGTGTCGGTAGTGATACAGAGCGGCGGCTTCGGCAACAGCCTGGTCGTGCGTTGCGCCGCGGCCGGCGTCGGCTTCCGCCAGGTCGTTGCCAGCGGCAGCGAAAGCGATCTGACGACACCCGAGCTGGTCGAGGCCATGATCGACGATTCCGGCACCAAACTCATCCTGATATACATGGAAGGCATGAATGACGGCCGCCGCTTCGTCGCTGCGGCCGAGCGCGCGCTGGCAGCCGGCAAGCCCATCGTCGTCTGGAAAGCCGGCAATACGGAGCAGGGCGTCAAAGCGGCGGCGTCACACACGGCGAATATGACGGGCTCGTACGACATTTATCGCGCGGCGTTTCGTCAATGCGGCGTGGTGGAAGTGCATGAAATGGAAGAGGCGATCGACTGCATCCAGTGCCTGCTGGCATTCGGCGACCGGCCGGCGGGCGACGACGTGGCGATCATGGGCGGCTCGGGCGGCTCGGCAGTGGTGTTTTCGGACGCCGCCGATCAGTACGGCATCCGCCTGGCGGAGCTTTCGCCGCCGACACATACCATCCTGAAGAAAGTGCTGCCTGGCACGGCCTCGCTGGAAAATCCGATCGACTACGCTGCCGGTTTCATCACCGACGCGAACACGCCGCGCTTTCGCGAGGCGGTCGATGCGGTACTTGCCGATCCGGCGGTGCGCCAGTTGGGTGTGCTGTTCGCGACGACGACTGGCGAGCATGCGCGCAATGGCGCGACGGTGCTGGCCGAGGCAGTGCAAAAACACAAGAAGCCGATTTTTACTTTTCTGTCGGTGCCGCGGGAAACCACCGGCGGCGGCATGGATATACTGGAAAAAGCGGCGATCCCGATTTTGCCGTCGCCAACCCGCGTGGTGAAAGCCATGAAAGTGTTGTCCGATTATCAACGGGCCCGGACCAGGGTGCGCGCTGCGGAGCAGGCGCAAGCACCTTCATTGAAGAAATACCCATCGGGCACGCTGAGCGAGCATGAAAGCAAGGAAATCCTCAAGACCTGGGGCATAGCGGTGACGGCTGACCGCCTGCTGCCCGCCGCGGCTTTGTATGCGGAAGATACCGAGGGCACGGTGTTTCCGGTGGCGCTCAAAGTGGTTTCGCGCGACATCCCGCACAAGTCCGAGATCGGCGGCGTGCGCCTCAATATCCGTAACGACACGGAACTCGCAGTTGCCGTGCGCGAAATGCTGGAACGCGTGCAGCGCGCAGCACCCAAAGCGAAACTCGACGGCCTGCTGGTATCGGAAATGATTACCGATGGCATAGAAACCATAGTCGGTGTGGTCAATGACTCCGTATTCGGTCCGGTAGTGGCGTTCGGTCTCGGCGGCATTTTTGCGGAGACGCTGAAAGACGTAACTTACCGGTTAGCACCTTTCGGTCTCGAAACTGCGCGCGAAATGATTGCCGAGCTGCGCGCTTCGCCTATCCTGTCCGGCGTGCGCGGCAAGCCGCCCGGCGATATCCCGGCGCTGGCGCAAACGCTGGTCGCCGTTTCCGATCTGGCGTGGCAGTTGCGCGACAGCCTCGAAGAAATGGACATCAATCCGCTGCTGGTGCGGCCCGTAGGCGTGATCGCCGCGGATGCGCTGCTGCGGTTTCGCTGATTTAAAGGGCTGAATACGTGGACGCCACTTTACAAAAACTGACTGACTTCACATTCAATCTCGAATACACCGACCTCACGCCCGAAGCGATACACGAGTGCAAGCGCCGTCTCATCGACAGCCTCGCCTGCGCCATCGGGGGATTCAGTGCCGAACCCTGCGTCATCGCGCGCGCGGTTGCGGGCAAGGTCAGCAGTAAAAAAACGGCGCGTGTATTCGGCACGCTCGACCGCACGACGCCCGAACTCGCGGCGTTCGCGAACGGCGTGATGATCCGTTACCTCGATCTCAACGACGCGACTGGCAGCGGCGGCGGGCACCCCAGCGATGCGTTCGGCGCTTTGCTGGCAGTTACGGACCACCACCGCACCGACGGCAAGACTTTTCTGCTCGCGTCTACCATCGTCTACGAACTGTACCTGGGATTTTTCGCGGGCAACCGCATACGCAACCGCGGTTGGGACCACCTGGTTTATACGGTGCTGGCGGCGGCAGCAGGCCTCGCCAAAATCATGGGGCTCGATCACGCCCGCATGGCCAATGCGCTGTCTCTCGCGCTGACGCCCAATATGGCACTGGAAGTCGCGCGGCGCGGCCAACTCACGATGTGGAAGGGCGCTGCCGCCGGCAACGCGTGCCGCAATGCCGTGTTCGCCGTCGATCTTGCTGCAGCCGGCATGACCGGCCCTGACAAGGTGTTCGAAGGCGAGCAGGGCGTATGGAACGCCGCCGGAAAATTCGATTGGCCCGCGCTGCCGGGTCCGCAAGGACATTTTCGCGTGGCCGACAGCCAGATCAAGATTTATCCGTGCGAATACCACGGCCAGGCGCCGATCGAAGCGATGCTCGCCATCCGTCCGCAGATCAATGCGGACGAAGTCGAAGCAATAGTTGTCACGACCTATTGGTTCGCATGGAGCGAAATCGGCAGCGAGCCGGAGAAATGGAACCCGACCACGCGCGAAACCGCCGACCACAGTATTCCGTTTCTGGTCAGCGCGGCCCTGCTATATGGTTGGGTCGATGCAGGAACTTATGCCAAAGAGCGCATGTTCGATCCGAAGCTGCGCGCGCTGATACAGAAAGTCCAGGTTATTTACGACAAGGAACTGGACAAGCTGCAGCCGCAGAGCGTGCCGTGCCGGATGGAAGTCGTGCTCAAGAACGGCAAACGCATAGCCAGTAACATCGACCATCCGCTCGGCCATGTCCGCAATCCGGCGAGCGACAAAGACATCGAAAGAAAGCTGCGCGGGCTGAACGAGGGGTTTCTGTCGCCGCGGCGGTTGTCGCGTTTGCTGAAACTATGCTGGAAGGTGGACGAACTCGAAGACGTGTCGGAGCTGGTATCGCTGTTGCGCTTCGAAAAGTGACGCGCGCAATGCGTCCGGTTGAGCGCTAGCTCGCGATAGCTTCGCGCGGGTGCATGCCCTGGCGTTCCATGATCTCCTGCATGACTTCGTAATATGTCCAGCCGTTGATGCGCGTTTTGCCGAGAAAGATGGTCGGCGTGTTCATGATGCCGATTTCGCGCGCCTGGTTGACCGCGGCGAGCGCGCGCTCGGCATAATGCCGTTCGTACAGCGCGATTTTCATTTCGGCCGGGTTGAGACCTACGCGTTCACCGGCCGTCATCAGGGTTTCGTGCTCGCCGATGTCGGCGCCTTCAGTCCACATCAGGTCGTACAAGGCGGTTTTATACGGGAAATCGAGACCACGGTCGTAAGCAAATTCCAGGGCCTCGAACGCCAGCATGCTGTATTGCCGCTTCTGCGGAAAGCGTATGCGTAGATATTGTTCCGGCGCCATTTCCTTGAACCACGCGTGGCGGCGCTCGTCGCTGGCGATAGTTTCGGCATTGCGCTCGCGCATCTTGCCTTCGGGCGGGGTCTCGGGGTGCAGCAAGTGCGGGCGCCACAGCGGCTGCACGTCGTACTCGCGGGCGAGGCGGTCCATCTGCTCGACGGCGAGGAAGCTGTAGGGACAGACGAAGTCCGCAAACACCGCGACGCGAAAAGGCTGCGTGGTTTCCTGGGTTGCTGTCATGGTTGCGTCTCCTAAATGGCTCTGGCCATGGCCTCAGCTGCTTCCACGGCGAGGCTGCCTTCGATTATCCCGCCTTCCAGCGCATTCTGGTCGAACGTCAGGAATGCCACGCTGGCGCCGTTCTCACCGCTGATGATAGAAGCGGCGGCTGTGTCGCCGCGCAGATAGCGAAAACCCGGCGGTGCGATTTCCTGTCCTTCCATGATAACCGAACCTTCGAGGACCACCTCATATCGTCCGAATTCCGGCGCGGGCATCGCCAGCGCGGCGTGGGCTGGCACTCTGACGACGACGGCCGCCGGCCCGAAATCGTGCGGCATCAGGAGTTTGAACGCTCCGCTGTCGATGTCGGGCAAAGGCTGCCATTCCGTATCGGATGCGAGCGATGCGAAGAGTCGCCCGCGCAGATTGATCTTGCGCCGCGCCTCGAGGTTGGCCATGGAGATGATGCCGCCGGCGCGCGGATGCAGCACCAGCATGTCGTGTCCGCCCGACACCGCGAACGGTCCGTAAGGCATGTTGTGGTCGGTGTAGTGGATGGCCAGCGCTTCCAGGTGTTTGACCCCGCGCGGAAAGTCCATGGCGCCGCCCAGCAGCAACTGGAATTGCGGGGTCAGATGCATATGCGCGTAGACCGACGGGCAGTCATCGAAACGAAACCGCATGGCTTCCGGGCCGCCATCGTCGCCCGACAGCAGCACCTGGCACTCGAAAGACACACCTTCGGAGGCGCTGCGCTTCCACGGCGCGTTGGCGGAGTCTACGACGTAGCATTGCTGCATTTGTATGGGCGTTTTGGGTGATTTGCCGGCCAAAATCCATTGTATGTAACGCGCGTGCGATTTGCAAAGCCGGCGGCCGGAACAGCCGCCGAATAAAAAAGCGGGCGCGCAGCCGATTTCATGCTGGCAAGCTGAACGCCTGCGGTTTACTATCCAGTTGAGGGTCGGATGTCGCAACGCCAGCCGCAATCCTGTTTATAAAAAATTGGACGTGCACCGCCAGCCGCGAAATTCCGCGGCGCCGGACTGCGCTTGGACGGTCGAGGGGAGGAGAATACGCAGAGTTTCGCGCCGCCAGGGGCAAAATGGGCCCAGATGGCTTTCGCCGCCGGGTACGGCGGCGGTAGTCTGCATGCGCGGGATTCTTTCGCTGAACGCATACGCGTGATCAAGTCCGCCAACATCCAGGCCGAATAAAACACATCACTCATAATTCGTAAAAAGAGGAAAAGCATGAACGCGACCCAGAAGAATCCAAACACATCCACCGCGCTGGCCGGCATCAAAGTTCTCGACCTGACGCAATACGAAGCCGGCACCTCGTGCACGCAGGCGCTGGCGTGGCTGGGCGCGGACGTCGTGAAGGTGGAGCCGCAGGCGGGGGAGAACGGCCGCTTTGCTTCGAGCAACACCGGCAGCACCGACTCCTTTTACTTCATCATCATGAACGCGAACAAGCGCAGCCTGGTGTGCGACCTGAAATCGGAACGCGGCAAGGCTGTGATGAATAAACTGGTGGCCGAAGCGGACATCATGATCGAGAACATGTCGCCCGGCGGCATTGAAAAAATGGGCTTCGGTTGGGACGTCGTGCGTGAAATAAATCCACGCTTGATATTCGCGCAAATCAAGGGCTTCGCGCCTGACGGCCCCTATGCAAAATATCTGAGCTTCGACATGATCGCGCAGGCCGTCGGTGGCGCATTCGCCATCACCGGAGTCGAGGGCGGCCCGCCGCTGCGTCCCGGTCCGCACGTCGGCGACACCGGCGCGGGCATCCATTGCCTGGTCGGCATACTCGCCGCGTTGAACCAGCGCCATGCCACTGGACTCGGTCAGCGCATAGAAGTGTCGATGCAGGACGCGGTCATCAATTTCAACCGCATCTGCTTCGCCGGGCAGTTGATGTTTGGTAAACCGGTGGAGCGTACCGGCAACCAGAGTTCCATCGGCGCCACCGCGCCTAGCGAGCTGTACGTCTGCAAACCGGGCGGGCCTAACGATTACGTGATGGTTTACAACTCGCGCGCCGGCAACTGGCATTGGCAGCGCCTGCTGACCGTGATCGGCCGCGAAGATCTCAAGGACGATCCGCGTTTCGCCTCGCCGGCGATGCGCGTCAAGAACGCTACCGTCGTTGATGGACTGGTTTCGGAATGGTGTGCGCGCCATACCAAGATCGAGGCCATGGAAAAACTGCAAAATGCGGGCGTGCCGGCGGGAGCGGTGCTCGATACGGCGGAACTGACGGCCGACCCGCATTTGCGCAAACGCGGCATGTTTGCTCCCGTCCACCATCCCGAACGTGGCGAAATCTGGATGCCGGGCTGGCCGGTGAAAATGTCCGCCAGCAACGTCGAGGTGAAATGTGCGCCGATGCTGGGGCAGGATACCGAGGACGTGCTGGCCGACTGGGCTGGTCTCAGCAAGGATGAAATCAAGGAATACGTGAAAGAAACGCCGCTCAAGATCGCCGGCAAGCACTAGGAACACATCATGGCAAACATTTCAGGCAATGAACTCGTCGCCGAGACTCTGCATCGTATCGGCGTCAAGGATTTCTTTTTCATCATGGGCGGGCCGATCAACGGCGTGCTGACGCGCACCATGCAAAAAGGCATACGCGGCATCGACGTGCGTCACGAGCAGGCGGCGGCGATGAGTGCCCACGCTTACGCGCGCGTCACCAACAAGCCGGGCCTGTGCATGGGGGCGTCCGGTCCCGGCACAGTGAATCTCACGACCGGTCTCGCCAACGCGTTGATCGATTGCAGCCCCATCGTTGCGTTCGGCGGGTCCAGCCCGATAGGCGAGTATCTGACCGGCGCATTCCAGGAAATCGACCAGGTCGCGGTGATGAAGCCGGTCACCAAATGGGCGCAGCGCGTTTACACGACGCAGCGCATCCCCGAGATGATCGACCTAGCATTCCGGCAATCCATCGCGGGCAAGCCGGGCCCGGTGTATCTCGATCTGCCGTCGGACGTCATCAACAACGAGATCGACGAGACGCTGGTGAAATGGCCCGATCTCACGCGCACGCTGGTACGCAACCGGCCGCAGGGCGATCCGGCGCTGATCGAACAGGCGCTGAAACTGATCGAAGGCGCGCGCAAGCCGGTGGTGCTGTCGGGCAGCGGTGTGCTGTGGTCAGACGCGGTCGATGAATTGCGCAAATGGGTGCTCGACACCGGTATGCCGATCTATACGACGCCGCAGGGGCGGGGCGTCCTGCCGGAAGATCACCCGAACGCTTTCCTCAATGCGCGCTCGACGGCGTTGAAAGAAGCCGACCTGCTGCTGATCGTCGGCACACGATTGAACTACGTGTTCGGCCAGATTTCGCCGCCGCGTGTATCGAAAACCGCGAAAGTGATCCGCATCGATATCGATCCCGCTGAAATCGGTGCAGGTTCGCGCGTCGATATCGGGATAGTCGGCGATGCGAAAGCCGTGATGCAGCAACTGCTTGCTGCCGCAGGTTCGCGCGTCAACGCCGGCGCGTTCGCGGACTGGCGCGGCAATCTGGCGTCCATCGAAGCGACCAAGCGGCCCGAGGCGGAGCAGGCGATGTCCACTTCCAACGTGCCGATACATCCGCTGCGTTTGTGCAAAGAAGTGCGCGATTTCATCGATCGCGACGCCATCCTGGTGGTGGATGGACAGGAGATCCTGAATTACGGTCGGCAGTCGATCCCGACCTTTATACCGCGCCATCGCATCAATTCAGGCACGTTCGGCATCATGGGTGTGGGTATGCCTTTCGGCGTGGGCGCAAAAACAGCGTGTCCTGACAAGCAGGTTGTTGTATTGCACGGCGACGGTTCGTTCGGCCTCAACGCAATGGAGCTCGATACCGCGGCACGCCACAAGCTGCCGATCCTAGTCATCATCAGCCTCAACGGCGGCTGGACCGCGGACCCCAAGCACGACAAGCCGGGGCGCGATCTCGGTTACACGCGCTACGATCTGATGGCGCAATCGCTCGGCTGCCACGGCGAACAGGTCGAGAAGCCGGAAGATATCGGCCCGGCGCTGGAGCGCGCGAAAGCCGCGATGAAAAACGGCAAGCCGGCGCTCATCAACGTGGTGACGGATTTTGCCGCGCGGGCGGTGACCGTCAGGTTCACGAAGACCGCAACCTGATGGGCCTTGCGGTATTTCAGGCTTTGCCGCTGATCTTCACAAACACCCGCTGGACGCGCTGGTGGTCGGAGTCGTCGGCCACGCCGGGTTCAGCGCACCACGCGAGCAGGCGCTCGGCGGGAGTATTGGCACCGGCGGTTGCTTCGTTCTTGAAGCGGTCGCGCAGTTGCTTTACCTGCAACGCCAGCCGCAGCTTCTGAAATTCAGCGGGGCTGTCGAGGCCCAGCGCCAATTCGAGTTCGAGCAATTTCTCGCGGCGTGTTTCGATGCCGTGTTCGACACGCTTGCGGTAGTCGTCGGCGGACGCTGGATCGGACAATGCCTGCACCGCTGAATCGCGGCGCGCAGCCATTTGTTTTTCCCACGCATCAGGCAGTGGCGGTAACGCAGCCCACTTGTCCTGCACGTCGGCGGCGGCATTGCCAGCACGCACGCCGGCGTCGAGTTCTTCGCACAAACTCTCTTTCGCGGCCAGCGTCGTCCACACCGCGGCTTTTTGCGCGCGGGTGCGTTCAGCCAGTATCGCATCCACTGCAGCCTGCGCTTTTTTGAAACGGGTTTCGACGCCGCGCAACGAGGGGTCGGGGCTGCCGCGTTGTTTTCGCCACTGGTCCGCCAGATCGCGGGCGGCTTTGCGGATGTCCTGATCGTTTTGGTCCGTCGCCTGCGCGAGTTGCTCCAGTTGCACGCAGATGTCGTCCAGCGCGCGGCGGCCTTCCTGTTTCTGGCTGACGTCTTCCTTGCGTTTGTTCTGGCGCGCGGCAAATATCGCATCGCAGGCAGCGCGGAATTCTTCCCACAGCGGGCGCTCGTCGCGCTGGCGCAGCGACAGTGCCTTGGCCTGCTCCTGCCATTTGGCCTGCAGCGCCTTGACCAGCGACAGGGTGTCGCGCTCCATCGCTTTGCCCGCCAGCGCCTTGGCTTCTTCTATCATCACCCGCCGGCCGGCCTTGGCTTCATCGCGCGCGGTGCCCAATGCATCGCGCAGCGGCGCCAGCGCGGCCTTGATTTGCGTGTCGAGTTTTTTCCATGCGCGCGGTTCGACGCTGCCCAGATTGCCTTCGCGCCATTGCTGTTCGGTGTCGCGCAGCCAGCGCTCGATCGCGCGCCAGTCGCGCGGTTCAGTCAGCAGGGTAGGCGCATGCGCCCCCGCCGTGGCGATGAATTCCTCGCGCTGTTTGCGCGATTGCTTCCTCAGCGCAGCTTGTTCCGCGAAATGCCGGGCGGCGGGGGCATAGGCTTTTTCGCATGCGCCGTCGAAGCGTTCCCACAGGGCTTTGGGCACGCCCGAGTGCTTCTCGTCCAGAGCTTTCCACCCGGTGCGCAGTTTCTGTACTTCGAGCGCAAGCTGCGGCGCATCCATCGTAGGCGTGGCGAGCGCTTCGGCGCGTTCGCACAGTTGCACGCGCGCATTCTGCTGGCCGAACGATTCCCAGCGTTCGAGTTCCACCAGTTGCTGTACCAGGCGGCCCAGTCTTTGCGTCGTCGGTTTAGGCAGCAGGCCGGCAGCGGCCTTGAGTTTCTTGATATTGTCGGCAGCGGCGCGCGCGGCCTGCAATTGTCCGGCGGCGAGCGCCTGTTCAGCGGTGTGCAGCAGGCCGTGGACTTGCTGGCGCACTGCGTTCGCTTCCTGCTGGGTGTTCTGAATCAGCACGAGCCGGCGCTGCTCGATGATGATCATTGCGGTTTCGAAGCGTTGGGTAAGGGCCGGCGTCCGAAACTGCCGGTTCACGGCCTGCCACCGCGAGGGGAGTTCAGCGTGATCGGCGGTCGTGTCTGCAGCGAGTTTCTCTGCTTCGATGACTAGCGCTTCGGCACTGGCGAGCGCCGCGAATTCCGCTTCCCACTGCGTGATGCGCTGTTCAGCCTGCTCCAGTTCGTTGAGTGCTGCGCTTTCCTGCAGGGCCTGCGCTTCCGTGCGCAATGCTGCGAGTTCTGCACGCAGACCGGCGGACGCATCAGGGGTCGCGGGTTGCGCCAGCGTTGATATCCATGTTTGCAGCCTGCGCTCGAATTGAGTGTGCGAGCGTTGCTCGTCCTGTTCGCGCGTCAGGCGCTCTTGTACGGTCTGGCGCGCTGCCATGTAGCTGGCGAGGCGGGCAGCGTCGCCGCTCATGTCCAATGCATGCCAGCGGCGATCGAGATCGACCACTGCACTCAGGATCGAGCCGGCTTTGGCGGCGAGTTCTGCCAGTTGTCCGAGTACCGCATCGGCTTCGGCTGTTTGATCGTGCTGGTTCTTGATGGTGTCGAGCCGTTGCTGCGCGAGTCGCGCCACGCCGCGGTCTTTGCTCTTGGCCGCGTCGGCGAGTTTGTGCAGGCCCGGTTCGGACTGCACGCGCTCGGCCGCGGCCTTGCGGGTCTCCGCATGGCCGGCAGCCAGTGCGAGCCCGACCAGCAGATCCTCATCGGTGATACCAACGATGGCGCTGAGGCGGCGCTCGGCATCATGCGTTTCGTCCAGGGCGTGGCCCAGCGCGGCTGCAACTGCCTTGCGTACGGCTGAATCCGTTTCGGTTTGCCAAGCAGCGGCAAGCGTTGCGGGATCGCTGCAGCGTTGCGCAGCCGCAATGCGGACTTCGGCAGCGGGGTCGGCGGTCAGCAGCCGCTTGAGATCGTCCGAATCGGCAGGCAGTTGCGCGACGCCAAGCGCGCGTTGTGCGGGTTCGGCGTGTTCGTGCTGGGGCGTGCGTGAAAACAGGTTGTTGATCATGACGGACGGTGTGCGACTTTCAATGGGTGACTTCCAGCAATATCTTGCCGATATGCACGCTGGTTTCCATGCGGGCATGGGCGCCGGCGGCATCCGCGAGCGGCATGATCGAATCGATGATGGGCGTGACCTTGGTGCCGAGATGCGGCCATACGCGTTCGGTGACCTGGCGCACGATTTCCGTTTTCAGCGACAGTGCCGAGACCCGCAACTGCGAACCGGTGACGACCGCGCGCTTGGCCATGATGGCGGAGACAGCCACGCTGAACTCCGTGCCATCGCCGCCGGAAAGATGCGCAAGACGGCCGTCCATGGCTAGCGACTCGATATTGCGCTTGGCGTACTTGCCGCCGACCATGTCGAGGATGACGTCGGCGCCGTGGCCCGCGGTCGCTTCCTTGACGCCGGCAACGAAGTCCTGCTCGTTGTAGTTGATTGCGCTGGCCGCGCCCAGTTTCACGCAGAATTCGCATTTCTTCGCGCTGCCCGCCGTCACCACCACTTGGGCGCCTTCGAGCAGCGCGAGTTGAATCGAGGTCGTGCCTATGCCGCTCGATCCGCCATGCACGAGCAGCCATTCGCCGGCCTTGAGGCGCCCCAGCATGAATACATTCAGCCATGACGTCATCAATGTTTCCGGCAACGAAGCGGCCAGCTTGAGGTCGAATTTTTCGGGAATCGGCAGCGTGACTTCCTGCGCAGCGATGCAATATTGTGCATAGCCGCCGCCGTTGGTCAGCGCGCAGACGCGGTCGCCCGCTTTCCAGCGCGTCACACCGGGCCCGACTGCCGCGACTTCACCGGCGACTTCCAGTCCCGGTATGTCGGTGGCGCCGGGCGGGCCGAAACCGCGGATGCGTTGTCCGCAGTCGTGGCGGTTGATGCCGGCGAACGCGACTTTGATCAGCACCTGTCCCGCC
>CAMBSS010000096.1 GCA_945870465.1 Bordetella parapertussis
GAGCGTGCCGATGCCGACCAGCAGCGGCACCGACAGGAGGTCGGCGGTGATCGGCGTGTTGGAGACGACCGCGAACAGGATGCACGGATAAAATACGTAGAGCACGAGCCGGTTCAACTGCGTGCGCAGCACTTCCACCTCGGCATCGCGGAATATCAGCGGCCACACCGCGCCCGCGCCCACCAGCAGCGCCAGCGGCAGCATGACTTCGATCATCAGGTTGAATAGCTGCATCATGCCGACTCAGCCTACCAGGGACAGAAAAGCCAAAAACGATTAGCCACAGAGAACACAGAGGAATTCAATCGAATCCACAGCAGCTGCTCTATGGTTTTCTCTGTGTCCTCTGTGCTCTCTGTGGCCAATTATTTCTGGATTTTTGATTTGGCTTCGGGATTGACCAGATTGGGCGGCGCCACGCCGGTCAACGCGGCAACCGCGTTTTTGGCCGCGGTCATCGCCATCGCGCGGCGTGTCGCTTCGGTGGAACTGCCGATATGCGGCGCCAGCACCACGTTTTTCAGATCGAGGAAGCCCGGGTTGAATTTGGGTTCGTTTTCGAACACGTCGAGCCCGGCCGCGCGGATGGTCCCGTCTTTCAATGCGCTGATCAGCGCGGCATCGTCAACCACGCCGCCGCGTGTCGAGTTGATGAGGATGGCGGTGGGTTTCATTTTTTTCAGTTCCGCCGCGCCGATGTAATGATGGGTGGCGGGCGAATAAGGCACCTGCAGCACGACGAAATCCGACTGCGCGAGCAGCTGGTCCTTGGTCGCATACTCCACGTCGAGCGATTTCTCGACGTCCGCCAGTAAGCGATTGCGGTTTTGATACAGCACACGCATTTTGAAACCGGCCGCGCGCCGCGCGATCTGCTGACCGATACGCCCCATGCCGATGATGCCGAGCGTCGCGTGATGCACGTCGACTCCCAGCATCTGCTTCAGATGCCAGCCCTTCCAGTCGCCAGCGCGGACGTAGGCTTCGGCCTCGGTCAGGCGCCGCGCGGTGGCGAGCATCAGCGTCCACGCGAGGTCTGCTGTGCTGTCGTCGAGCACGCCCGGCGTGTTGGTCGCCATCACGCCGCGCGTAGTGCATGCCGGCACGTCAATGTTGTTATAGCCGACCGCGATATTGGCAACGACTTTCAGGCGCGGACACGCCGCGAGCAACGCGTCGTCGATGCGGTCGGTCAGGCAGCAGACGACCCCGTCCTTGTCCTTGAGACGTTGCGCGAGCGCCGCGGGTTCGAACGGCTGGTCCGCCTGGTTGGATTCAACTTCGCAATGTGCGGCGAGATAAGCGAGCGTTTCATCGAAGACTTCACGTGTGACGAGAATTTTCGGTTTCATTGCAGATCCTGTGGCTGGAGCGAGCGCAGAATTTTATTGAGCGCCGATTATCGCATAGCGCGCGATGGCGCCAATCAGGTCGCGGCAGATGCGCGCCAGATATTGCGGCAGCGCGTCTCGGTGAGCCGGCACGCGGCAACGACGCCGATCAGCGACCACGCAACCAGCACGCCTATGCCGAGCCGGTACGCATCGGCGCTGCCGCCCGCGACCATGCCGGCGCCGTGATCGACTACCCAGCCAACCAGCGGCTGGAGCAGGCCGGAGGCGATGAAGCCGCCGATATTGGCGATCGCGATCGCCATGCCGGCGCGCTCCGGCGGATTCACTTCCTTGGCGAGCGACCACGTGAGCGTGAAGCCCGGCACCGCGAGCCCGGTGAGCAGCGCCGCAACGACGGTACCGTTCGCGCTCGGGATGGGAAGGGCCAGCCACATCAGGCCGACGGCGCTATAGGCCACTGCGGACGCAATCACCAGCGGTCGGCGCACGCCAAGACGATCCGACAACCAGCCTATCAGCGGGGCACTGACAGCGAACGTAATCAGTATCAGCGCCGTGCAGCGCCCCGCCGCGACCGGGGTAAGGCCGTGCGCATGGACGAGGAAAGGCGTCGCCCACAAACCGATGAACGTCATGTACGCGCCGGAAATACCGACGTTGACCCAGAACGGCGGCCAGGTCGCCGGATTGGTGGCGACCGCCGCCAGCGCACGCCGCCAGTCACCGGTAGCGGCGTTGGCGCCGGCAACGTGCGGCGCTTCGCGCACGAACAGCCAGATCCCCAGCGCGAGGGCCAGCGACGCGACGCCCAGCGCAACGAATACGCTGCGCCACGACACCACGGTAATCAGCCACGCCAGCGGCGCGGTCGCGGCCAGCGCGCCCGCGATGCCGGCGACGTTGGCGGCGCCCACGGCCGTCGCAAAACGCCGCTCGTGAAACCATCCGGCGCACAACTTGAGCATGCAGACGAATACCACCGAGACACCGAGGCCCGCGAGCATGCGCGCAATCGCCGCCGCCGTGAAATTCCCGGCGAGCCCGTAGGCGATCGAGCCGGCGCCCGCTATCAACATGCCGATCGCAAGCGTAACGCGCGGGCCGAGCGTGTCGGCAAGCACGCCGGACGGCACCTGCATCAGCGCATAAACATAAAAGTAAGTTGCGCCCAGCGTGCCCAGCGCCGCTGCGCCGATGGCGAATTCATGCTGCAGATCGCCCGCGATCGCGCCGGTCGACACACGATGAAAAAACGAAATGAAAAATGCGCAACAGGTGAGCGCCAGCGCGCTCCAGCGCCACCATGCGAGCGAGCGCGTTTGCGCGCTGTCAGTATGCGGATTCATGCATCGAAAAAAAACAGGGCAGCGCCTGCGCTGCCCTGCAATGACATTGTGCGACTCTTTCTGGCAAGCGCTATTTGTATAGCACGCTCGGCAGCCACAGCGCGATGGCCGGGAACGTGTAGAGCAGGACGAGCGCGACCACCTGGATCACCATGAACGGCATCATGCCCATGAAGATCTGGTTCAGCGTCACATGCGGCGGCGACACGCCCTTCAGGTAGAACGCCGCCATCGCCACCGGCGGGCTCAAGAACGCGGTCTGCAGGTTGAGCGCGACCAAGAGCCCGAAAAACAGCGGGTCGATATTGAAATGCGGCAGCAGCGGGATGAATATCGGCATGAAGATGACGATGATCTCGGTCCATTCGAGCGGCCAGCCCAGCAGGAAAATGATGATCTGCGCGAGCACCATGAACTGCACCGGCGTCATATCGAGCGACAGCACCCACTGATTGATGATCTCCTGCCCGCCAAGCAGGGCGAACGACGCCGAGAAAATCGACGAACCCACGAACAGCCAGCACACCATCGCACTGGTCTTGGCGGTGAGGAACGACGATTCCTTGACGATGCCGCCGAGATCTTTCAGGGTGGTCCAGACGGTGCCGCCGAGATTGTGGCCGCCGGGCGCGGCTTCACGCAGGTGGGTGAGGAAGCGATACGCCGCAGCGAGTATGCATCCGCCGAACGCGCCGACCGCCGCAGCCTCGGTGGGCGTTGCCAGGCCGAATACGATGGAACCGAGAACCGCGAGTATCAGCAGCGCCAGCGGGAAGAACGAGGTGAGTAGCATCTTGAACACCTCGAGCCGTACCCAGTTCCAGAGCCAATAGAGCAGCGCGAGCCCCGCAACGCAGACGCCGAGCGTGATCCAGAACCAGAGCGGCGTCGCGTCCCGCTCGAGATTCGCGGCCGGTGCCGCCTGCGTGACGACCTCCGGCTTCGCCGCCTCCGCGGCGGCCGGCGCGGCGGCTTCTTTCACCCCCTCGGCCGGCGGCTCCTTGAGACCTCCGTCGGGCGGTGGTTCCTTGAGCCCTCCCGCGTCCGCCTCTGCTTGACCGATGAGTTCGGTCGATTCCTCCTTAACATCCTCGACTATGCCTCCTCCCGCTTGGACCAACCCACTCGTGTCAACCACCGCCTCAGGCGCGGTCGCCAATTGCCAGGTCGCGCCCAGTGCCGCAACGAAGAACAGCGCCGGAAGCAGCGTGATGAAGAGCTGCCCGAGTACCGTGCTTTTCTTGACGCCGGCGACACCGGTTCCGGTGAGCCCATGCCAGAGCCCGGCCAGCGCATTGCTGCCGCGTGGCGACAGCTTCTGTGCAAAGGGCGGCAGAGCCACCCCCCGCTCGTCCATGGGCAGCGGCGGCATGAGGTCGGGCCTCAATTTCGCGAGCACGATAACGTAGCCTATGTACAGGCCAGCGAGCATGAAACCGGGGCCGAAGGCACCTGCGTACAGTTTCACCACCGACACCCCGGCGACTGCGCCATACACGATCAGCAGCACCGAGGGCGGAATCAGGATGCCGAGGCACCCCCCGGCGGTGATCGCACCGGCCGCCACCTTGGTGTTGTATCCCGCTTTGAGCATCGCCGGGAATGCAAGCAGCCCCATCAATGTCACCACCGCACCGACGATGCCGGTCGCGGTGGCGAAAATTGCACAGGTGACAATGGTCGCCACCGCGAGTGCGCCCGGTATGCGCGCCGTCGCCAGATGCAGGCTCTTGAACAGGCGGTTGATCAGCGCCGCGCGTTCGACCAGATAGCCCATGAACACGAACAGCGGGATAGCGATCAGCACGTCGTTGGACATCACCGAATAGGCGCGCTGCACCATCAGGTCGAGAATCTGCTGGTTGGCGAGCGCCGGGTTCACGCTGCGATAGGCGATCCAGCCGAAAAACACCCCCATCCCCATCAGCGTGAACGCCGTGGGAAAACCGAGCATGATGCCCACCACGATCAGCGCCAGCATCAAAAGACCCAAATGGCCGTTGGTCATCTGCGACGGTGCCGGCATCAGCACGAACACCATGATCACCACCGCGGCCATGATCGACAGGCCGAACCAGACTTCTTTTCTCACTGCTGACTCCCCGCTTGTTTGACCACGTAGGCATCGAGCTTGGCGATATCCTCGTCCTTGACGTTGACCATCTGTTTCAACTTGTCGACGTCTACTTCCTGGACGTCTTCCGCGCGCGACGGCCACTCGCCCTGCTTTAAGCAGATCACGCAACGGATGATTTCGACGATGCCCTGCACCAAAATGAACGCGCCGGCGACCGGAATGATGGTCTTGAACGGATAGACCGGCGGGCCGTCGGCGGTGACATTCGAATGCTCGTTGATGACCCACGACTCGGCGGCATAGTTATAGCCGGCCCACACAAACGCCACTACCCCGGGAATGAAGAACAGCAGGTAGAGCGTGAGGTCGAGGCCCGCCTGCAGGCGCGGCGGAAAAAAACCGTAGAGCACGTCGCCGCGCACATGGCCGTTTTTTGCCAGCGTATACGCGCCCGCCATCATGAACAGCGTCCCGTACATCTGGATCATGACATCGTAAGCATAGGGATGCGGGGCGTCCAGCACGTAGCGCGAGAACACTTCCCAGGAGATGAAGAAAGTGAGCGAAACGATCAACCAGGAAAACGATTGACCGACAAAAGTGCTCATTTTGTCGATGGTGAGAAGCAGTTTCTGCATATTCCGCCCTGCTAAAAAAATCGGCCACCCGGACACTGCCCGGATGGCCGATGACTGTTATTACGAATAAGACGTTACGCCTACTTCTTGGCTTCAGCCTTCTTCTTGGCTTCAGCCTTTTTCGCACCGAAGAAGTAATTCACCGCCATCTTGCGGCTGACGTAAGTGTCCTGGTCCCATTTCGACGCGCGCTCGGCGAAAACCTTTTGTGACGCGGCGATTTCCTTGAACAAGGCATTTTCGCTCGATTTCTTTTCCACGATCGCGTCCCACAGCTTGAGCTGGTCCGCCAGCACCGCATCCGGAGTCTTGTAGAACTTGACCTTGTCCTTGACCTGCAGCTCGATGTAATCCTTGGAATAGCGGTCGATCGCCTTCCAGGACATGTCGGCGGACGCAGCTTCCACGGCATTGGCGATGATCGCCTTCATTTTCGCCGGCAGCGCGTCGTACTTCGGCTTGTTGAAGATGATCTCGAAGGTCTCGGCGCTCTGGTGGTAGCTCTGCAGCATGCACACCTTGGACACGTCGGGGAAGCCGAGCAGCCGGTCGGAGGTGGCGTTGTTGAACTCGGCCGCATCCAGCAGGCCGCGGTCCATGGCCGGCACGATCTCGCCGCCAGGCAGCGCGTTGACCGCAGCTCCCATGGCGGTGAACAAATCGATCGCCAGGCCGTTGGTGCGGAACTTGAGGCCCTTGAAATCCGCCGTCTTGGTGATCGGCTTTTTGAACCAGCCCAGCGGCTGCGTCGCCATCGGGCCGTAGAGGAACGACTGCACCGTGGAGATACCGATGGAATTGTAGAGTTTGGCGAGCAGTTCCTGGCCGCCGCCGTACTTGTGCCAGGAAAGCAACATGTTGGCGTCCATGCCGAACGCCGGGCCGGAATTCCACAGCGCCAGCGCGTTCTGCTTGCCGTAGTTGTAGCCCAACACCCCGTGTCCGCCATCCAGCGTGCCCTTGGCCACGGCTTCCAACATCCCGAACGCCGGTACCACGGCGCCCGCTGGCAGCACGTCGATCTTCAGTTCGCCGCCGGTCATGTCGTTGACCTTCTTGGCGAAATCGAGCGCGTACTCGTGGAAGATGTCCTTGGCCGGCCACGTGCTCTGCCAGCGCATGCTGATCGGCGTGGTCTGGCCCAGCGCGATCATCGGGAACGCCAAAGCGGCGCCTGCGGTTGCGGCAGTTGCGCCGCGCAAGAACTTGCGCTTCGATGCGTCAGGCTGCGCCTGCGTAGATTTCTTAAGATCTTTGCTCATGGTGGCCTCCTTTGGTGGATATACTTTTTTTGGTGGATATATTTTTGACACGCGGACTATCGTATACCCACCCAAGGGCAAAAAGCAAGAAATCCGGGGGCAGGATAGCCCCGGGTCAAGCGGCGGGGAACGCGCGAACGGCGGGGCTTACCGCAAACTTACGCCCCGGGGGATGACGCCGGAATCAGGCAGCCTTGGCCGCGGCCCCGCGCGCGACGTCGGCCGTGAAATCGAGCGGCATGCCGGCGAGCAGAACATCGGTGCAATAGCGCCCGCCGATTTCGGCGATTTCGTGAGCGGTCATCTTGGTGTTGAAACCCTCGTTGTAACTCAACACCGTCAGGCCGCCCGGCAGTTCGACGTGGTAACCCATGTATGGCGATTAAAACGGCGCGTTGGTCGCACTCGACCACGCCCACGACAATTGGGTGGCATTGCCGCGGAAGACCGCCTTGGTGAGCGCTTTGTAGAGATTGATGTCGCGGTGCTTCCATTTGAACGCACTGATCTTGAAGCCCGGCAACTCGCACGTCTCGAACTGGCCGACCGCCACCAGTTTGGCCGCATCGATGTGGCTGCGCCACTTCAGGTAATCGCACAGAGTCTTGTGCCCGACCACCGTCGCCCCGCTGCGCCTGGCCACGAGCGGGATGTCGAGGTAGCGCTCATCATGAGCCATGGGTCCCGCATATGACCTTGGCATGCGTGAAGTCTTCCAGCCCGAACCACTGCGCGCCGCAATACTTGCGGTAGAACGGGTCAAAGAACAACGCGCCCGGCGCGGTTTATATCGACAGCGCCGACCAGCCGAAATAACGAATTGTCGGGTTCATGACGAGCTCCGCATTACTTGAGTTCGACCACCGCGTCGACTTCGATCGCGGCACCTGCCGGCAGCGACGCCACACTCACCGCCGCGCGCGCATGGCGGCCCGCATCGCCGAACACCGCGACCATCAGATCGGATGCACCGTTCACGCATTTCGGGGCGTCGGTGAATTCGGGCGTCGAGTTGACGAAGCCGCCCAGCCGCAATACGCGCGCCACACGGTCGAGGTCCCCGCCGCACGCCGCCTGCAGATGCGCGAGTATGTTCAGGCCGCACTGCCGGCCCGCCGCGTAGCCTTCGTCCAGCGACACACCGGCGCCGAGTTTGCCGACGCACGTGAGCTTGCCGTCCTGGAACGGCAACTGGCCGGAGATGTAAACCGTCTTGCCGCTGATGGTGTAACCCACGTAGTTCGCGACCGGGGCGGCCGCTGCGGGCAGGGTGAGGCCCAATGCGGCCAGTTTCGAAGTTGCCTGGGACATAGTTCGTTACCTCCTGAGTCAGAAATTAGAGCCCGTCGACGGCGGCGTTTTGAACGCCGCCCTCAACGACCGCGAGGCTGGCCGGTGCGCGCTTGTGCGGCTCGTTCGGATGCCACCCCATGACCGCGAGCAGCACGAAAAAACCAATGATATACGCGACAGCGATATACCAGCCGTGCTTCAACCACAGGCCGACTGAGCGCGCTTCCGGGAAAAGGTTGGCGAGCGCCACGCCCGCCGAAGAACCGAACCAGATCATGGAGCCGCCAAAACCCACCGCGTAGGCGAGAAAGCCCCAATCGTAGCCGCCCTGCTTCAGCGCCAGCGCGGTCAGCGGAATGTTGTCGAACACCGAAGACACAAAACCCAGTCCCAGCGCGGTCTGCCACGAAGCTGCCGGCAGTTTTTCCACCGGCATCAGCGATGCGATCAGCACCAGCGACAGCAAAAAGATGCTGCCCTTGACCGCTTCGGGCACCACTTTCCAGTCCGGCCGGCGCCACGCGGCAGCGCAGAGAATAACCGCCCATACCGCAACGCCGATGAATGGAAAGCGGTCGGCAACGGCCGCAAACCGCGTGTTGACCACCACGTTGGCGGCGATCGCCGCCGCCAGGATCAGTGCGACTATCACGACCCGGCTCCAATCGATATGCACGCCGCGCGGCGGATCTTTGTTGATCGGCGAGTAGCGGTGCTGCTGGATCGCGGCCGGAATGCCGAAAATGAATATCGCCACGCATGCCGCGACGTACGCCTCAAGCACATCGAGCGGGCTCACGCCAGCTATCCACATCATGGTGGTTGTAGTGTCTCCCACTACGCTGCCGGAACCGCCGGCATTCGACGCGGCGACGATAGCCGCCAGGTAACCGATATGCACCTTGTGATTGAATACGGTCGCCGCTATCGTGCCGCCGATGATCGCCGCGGCGATATTGTCGAGAAAGCTCGACAGCACGAAGATCATCACGAGCAGCAGAAAGCCGCCCTTCCAGTCGTCGGGCAGGAACTTCGGCAGCACGGCCGGCACGTGGCTCTCTTCAAAATGCCGCGACAGGAGCGCGAACCCGACCAGCAGCAGGAAGAGATTGGAGAGGATCACCCACTCATGGCCGAGGTGAGTAACGAAACCGTCAACGCCGGGCCCGGCATTAAAGCCGGTAAATATGAACTTGTAGACGACCACCGCGGCGAGACCGCACAGCGCGACGCGCAGCGTGTGATGGTGAAACAGCGCGACGCCCAGCAGCGTCGCCGCAAACAATATGAAATCGACCGGGATGCCGAACAGCGCGGGACCACTGTGGCCGATACCGTCTGCAGCAATTGCCGGCGCACCGCTTAACGCGCACCACAGCGCAGACATTATGACGACAATGGACCGTCGCACGGCAACCCATTCTGCAGGCATGGCCTTCCTCCGATAGCAATCGCGGCGATTCTAGCACCGTCTTATCATTGCCTCGCGATTCGCGCGCCGCAAACGTAGGCGGGGCCCGCAATCAGCGGGCCCCGCGGCTACTGCATCCTGCTTTATGCTCAGCCGAGATCGACCGGCACGTACATCTTGGCGGCGTCGCGTTGCACCAGCAATGCAACGCGCTTGCCGGCCTTCGAGATGAGCTGCTTCAGCTGCTCGACATTTTTGACCGGCATGTTGTTGACCGACAGGATCACGTCCCCCGCCTGTATGCCGGCAGTCGCCGCGGCACCCGTTGCATTCTCGACCACCAGTCCGCCGGCGATACCCGACTCTCTCTGTTCGGCGGGAGTAAGCGAACGCACTGCCACGCCGAGGCGGCCGGGTTCGACACCCGCGCCATCCGCCGCCGCGACTTTGTCCGCCTTCAATTCACCAACCGTCACCTCGATGCGCCTGGCTTCGCCCTTGCGCACCACGTCGAGTTTCGCCGTGACTCCCGGCGCCGTATTGGAAACCAGCAGCGGCAGCTGCGACGACGTACCGACTTCGATGTCGTTGTAGCGGACGATCACATCCCCCGCCGTCAGGCCGGCCTTGGCCGCCGGGCTGTCTTTCTCGACCGAGGTCACCAGTGCGCCCGCCGTTTTCTTCAAGCCGAAGGATTCCGCCAGCGCCTGGTTCACGTCCTGGATGGCCACGCCGAGCCGCCCGCGCGTGACCTTGCCGTTTTTCAGCAACTGCTCCTGCACCTTGAGCGCGACGTCGATCGGCACCGCGAACGACAATCCCTGGTAGCCGCCGGACCGGCTGTAGATCTGCGAATTGATGCCGATCACTTCGCCTTTCATGTTAAAAAGCGGGCCGCCCGAGTTTCCCGGATTGACGGCGACGTCGGTCTGGATGAACGGCATGTAGTTGTCGCCCGGCAGCGAACGCGCTTTGGCGCTCACGATGCCCGAGGTCACGGTATTGTCGAAACCGTACGGCGAGCCGATCGCAAGCACCCACTCGCCGACCTTGACGTCGTCGGCGCGGTCGATTTGCACGACGGGCAGATTCTTCGCTTCGATCTTTATCACCGCGACGTCGCTCGGTTTGTCGATGCCAATGACTTTCGCCTTGAACTCGCGCTTGTCGGTCAGTTTGACGATGACTTCGGTTGCATCCGCCACCACGTGCGCATTGGTGAGAATGACACCATCGGCACTCACGATGAACCCCGAGCCCAGGCCGTGCGTCGGCCCCTGCTCGCGCGGCGGCATCTGCCCGCGGAACTGGCGGAAGAATTCATAGAAGGGATTGTTTGGGTCCATTTCCGGCGTGTCCGCGGCGGCGGTCTTTTCGCCTTTGCCGGTGACGCTGATATTCACGACCGCCGCGCCGTTCTGCTCGACGATGCCGGTGAAGTCAGGCACTGCGACCCGCGCGCCGGGCTGCATGTTCGGCGCAGCAGCAGTGGATGCGCCGGCGGCTACCGCGTTGTGCATGGCCGGAGTACTTTGGGCCATATAACCGCCCAGCCCGGCGGCTGAAATCATGCCGGCCACTACCAGGCTGTGTACCACCGTTTTCTGTTTCATTGAAGTCACTCCTTGGTAAGTCATATGGGCACTGGCGAGACGTTCTCAATGCCTTTACCTGGAATAGGACACAGCTGCCGGAAAAAAGTGCCCGGCCCGCGCAAGAAGAGGCGCGCCAAACTTACGCCAGACTTACGCTTGGAATTCGTTACAAAATGTAACGGGCGTCGACGCCCGCGCTGCCGGTTCAGTCGGCGGGAGGATCGCCGACCAGCACGATGTGGACTCGGTAGGGGCCGTGCGCACCGAGCACGAGAGTCTGCTCGATGTCGGCAGTGCGCGATGGACCGGAAATAAAATTCAGCGCGCGCGGCATGAAATCGGCGCCGTGCTCGTCGCGCAATAATTTCCACGCGTCTTCCATGCCGCGGACCAGGCGGCTGGCGCGCACCACCGCGATATGCGTTTCCGGCAGCAGGCTGGTGGTTGCCGGTGTGCGCGGCCCTGACAGCGTCATCAGCGTGCCGGTTTCGGCAATCGCGCAAAACGCACTGGTGATGCCGACGAGATCAGTGCCCTCGGCCGCGCGCGACTCGACTTCGATGCCGGCCGCCTGCCATTCGAGTTCGAACAAGTCGGGCCAGCATACCGCGCTTTTCGGCAGGTTATTTTGTTCGAGGTAGCGCGCCACCACTTGCGGCACGTCCGCGAACGCCGCGACCTGGTCAACCGTCGTCGAGAGCTTCACGGCGCAGCCTGAAAAGCGCGCAATATCGTCCCACGCCGCCTGCGGGCGCGGACCCGGCGGATGCGCGCCGATATGCGCGGCGACAGACGCGCGCTCCTCAACGCCAGGCGCACCGCTCCGGCCCTGTGCGGCGCGGATGCGGGAAAGTATGTTGTCGCGTGCAGTCATTTGGATCCGAGAGGAGAGAGGCGAGAGGCGAGAGGGGAAAGCACAAGATCTGCTAGCGCAGCGCTCGCCTCTCGCCTCTCCGCGACGCATCAGCCGAGCGTCGGCATGTTGAAGCCCTGCGGCAACGCGTTCGCATCCGGCCAGCGCGTGGTGATGACCTTGTTGCGCGTGTAGAAACGGACACCTTCCATGCCGTGCACGTGCTGATCGCCGAACAGCGAATTGCGCCAGCCGCCGAACGAGTAGAAAGCGATCGGCACCGGGATCGGCACGTTGACGCCGACCATGCCGACTTCGATCTCGCGCTCGAATTTGCGTGCCGCTCCACCCGAACGCGTAAATACCGCAGTGCCGTTCGCATACTGATTGGCATTGATCATCTGGATCGCTTCATCCAGCGTCTTCACGCGCAGCACGATCAGCACCGGCCCGAAAATTTCGTCCTTGTATATGGTCATGTCGGGCGTGACGTTGTCGAACAATGACGCCCCCAGGAAAAAACCCTCGGCGTTGCCCTTATAGGTGCGCCCGTCCAGCACCAATGTGGCCCCTTCCGCCACACCCTTATCGACATAGCCCGCGACCTTGTCGCGATGCACACGCGTGACTAGCGGGCCCATGTCCATCTCTTTGCCGTCCGCCTTGCTGTCGCCAGCGCCGATTTTCAGATTCGAGGCCTTCTCTTTCAGTTTCGCGATCAGGGGATCGGCGGAATTGCCCACCGCCACCACCGCCGAGATCGCCATGCAGCGCTCGCCGGCCGAGCCGTAAGCGGCACCGATAAGCGCATCGGCCGCGAATTCGAAATCGGCATCCGGCAGCACGACGGCGTGGTTCTTCGCGCCGCCCAGCGCCTGCACGCGTTTGCCGTTCTTTGCGGCGGTTTCGTAAATATATTTCGCGATCGGCGTCGAACCGACAAACGAAATCGCCTTGATGCCAGGGTGATTGAGCAACGCATCGACCGCGTCCTTGTCGCCATGCACCACGTTGAAGACGCCGTCAGGGAGGCCCGCCTGCTTCAGGAGATCAGCCATCAACATAGAAGCCGACGGCACTTTCTCCGACGGTTTCAGTATGAATGTGTTGCCGCATGCCAGCGCCACCGGGAACATCCACAGCGGCACCATCACCGGAAAATTGAACGGCGTAATGCCCGCGCACACGCCCAGCGGCTGGCGCACCGAGTGGCAATCGACGCCGGTGCCGACCTCTTCGCTGTACTCGCCTTTGACCAGATGCGGTATACCCATCGCGAACTCGACCACTTCAACGCCGCGCTGCACCGAGCCGGCGGCATCCGCCAGCGTCTTGCCATGCTCGGCCGTGATCAGGCGCGCGAGCTCATCCTTGTTGGCGTCGAGCAGCTCGCGAAAGCGCATCAGGATGCGCGCGCGGCGCAATGCCGGCGTATCGCGCCAAGCCGGAAACGCGCGCTGCGCTGCCTGCACCGCCGCATCGATATCGGCCGCGTTGCAGAACGGCACGCGCTTGGTGACCTGCCCGGTCGCCGGGTTGGTGATGTCGCCCGCGCGCGTGCTCGATGCTGGTTTGTGTTTGCCGTCTATCCACAACGGCACCGACTGTAAAGTTTGCATATCAACTGGCTTATTCATATTAACCCCTTAATCTCAACGCCAAGACGCCAAGTCCGCCAAGAAAAGACAAGTAAAAATCTGAGTAAAAAAACTGAAAATAATCCATGATCAAATTAGGTTTTACCTTACGTTCTTTGCATTGCTTTGTTTGTAACTCTTGGCGGGCTTGGCGTCCTGGCGGTTCAACGCTTTTGTTGAGTATACAATTCACGAAACGTTTTGCCTTGCGGCGCGGGCATGTCGCGCCCGTCCGTCCAGCCGCCGCCGAACGGCAGGTAATGTATCAGCTTGGCGGACCCGCCCATCCAGCCGAGGACTGTAACGCCAAATTTCGACAGCAATGCGTACACGCCCGGCCGCTGCGCCGCCCAACTCCACATACGCAGCGCAACCCGCTCATGCCACGGCCGCAGGCCGCGCTCGACTTGCTTCTCGCGCAGCTTGCGCATCAGGTCCGGCAGCGGGATCTTGACCGGGCACACCACGCCGCACTGGTTGCATAGCGTAGACGCATGCGGCAGATCAAGCGCGTTTTCGAGTCCGACGTAAGTCGGCGTCAGTATCGAGCCCATCGGCCCCGGATAGACCCAGCCGTAAGCATGGCCACCGACGTTCTGATAGACCGGACAATGGTTCATGCACGCACCGCAACGTATGCAGCGCAACATCTCCTGCATATCGCTGCCGATCAACTTGGTGCGCCCGGCGTCGAGCAAAATAATATGGAAATGCTCGGCGCCGAACGCATCCTGTGCGTCCTTGATGCCCGTAGTAAATGAAATGTAATTCGAAATCGTCTGCCCGGTCGCCGAGCGCGGCAAGAGACGCAGCAATGTCGTCACGTCTTCCAGTGTCGGCACGACCTTCTCAATTCCCGTAATCGCGACGTGCACGCGCGGCAGCGTGGTCGTCATGCGGCCGTTGCCCTCGTTGGTGACGATCAGCGTGGTGCCGGTCTCGGCGACGATGAAATTCGCGCCCGAGATGCCCATGTCCGCCGTCAGGAAATGCGAGCGCAGCATCTCGCGCGCTTCGTGCGTGAGCTCAGTGATGTCGGTCTTGCGCGGCCGCTGGTGCTTTTCTGCGAAGAGGTCCGAGATTTCGTCGCGCCCCTTGTGGATCACCGGCGCGATGATGTGCGACGGCGGTTCCTTGGCGAGCTGCAGGATGTATTCGCCCAGATCGGTCTCGACGACCTCGACGCCGGCGGCTTCGAGCGCGTCGTTGAGCGCGCACTCCTCGCTCACCATCGACTTCGATTTCACCGCTTTTTTAACGTCGTAGCGCGCGGCAAGCTCGCACACGATGCGGTTCACGTCCGCGGTGGTTTCCGCCCAATGCACGATTGCGCCACGGGCGGTAGCGTTTTTCTCGAACTCTTCGAGGTAGACGTCGAGATTGTTGAGTGCGCGGTCGCGGATTGCCGCCGCGTGCGTGCGCAGTTCCTCGAAGTTATCGAGTTCAGCCACACGGTCGGCGCGCCCCTTGACGAAATTGCCCTGGAGCTTCTTCAGCGCGGCCTGCAGCTTGACATCGGCGAGCTTGGCGCCGACGCGTTCTTTGAAATGCATGGAAGCGACTTGCATGATGGGCCGGAGTCCCTAACCTAATAAAACGCGCGATGCGCTGTCACGATTTTGGCTCAGAACGCGAAGCAAGTCACGACGATTAGTCATTCTAAGCTAGTGGCTTGCGACAATGTTATGGGCCAAAACTCGTGCCAGCCCGAAGGGTTGCAGCCAGAATCGGCGATGGCCGCGTTGCTCGTCTTGCCAATACAGTAAGTATTGGCTTCACCGGGCGCCTTGCCCTCACCAATTCTGGCTGCAACGCACGCGTGTTTTATTAGGTTAGGGACTCTTAGTATACCGCCGCCCAGAGCCGCGGGAGGGCGCGAGATCGCAAGAGCACCTTAGCCTCTTCACGCCCTCCCGCTCTCACTCCTGCTCTACACTGGCAACCGGGCTGGTAATGTCATGGAGAATTCATGAATCTCATATCGAGCGCTTTCAGAGCGCTGGTGCTTTTGCTCGCATCGATATCCATGCATGTACGCGTCTGAACGCGTATAAGAGAAGAGGGAGCCTTATGAAAAAATCAATGCGCTTGCTTTCTTGCCTGGTGCTGGCCAGTTGGGCCCTTGGCGCCAGCGCCCAGTCAGTCTGGACTTATGAAGTCATCGGCGCCAACAACGAGTACACCATCGGCACCAAGCCCCCGATGGATATTTCCTACCCGCCGGGCAATGCGCGCGCGCCGATATACACCTCCGCTGAGATGCCGCGGGGGGCGGTGCTGACGTCCCAGCAAGCGGCCGAACGGATGAACGCGCCGAAGCTGATCATCATCCTCGGGCCGATGCGCTGATTTATTCAGGTGAATAGGTGAATGAGTGAAGTTCACGCCTTCACCCTTTCACGCCTCAAAAGCTACCCGCGTTGCTTCAACAGCGGCCCGGTCAGCGACGACAGCCGCATGCGCTGCTTGCCAAGCACATCGAAGTTTCCCGGCACGAGCCACGCCTGGTACGCGGCTTTAAGCGCCGGCCACTCCGAATCAATTATCGAATACCAGGCGGTATCGCGATTGCGGCCTTTGACGACCGTCGCCTGGCGGAAGATTCCTTCGTACGAAAATCCAAAGCGCTGCGCGGCGGTGCGTGAAGGTTTGTTGAGCGCATTGCATTTCCACTCATAGCGCCGGTAGCCGAGCGTGAATGCCAGCTCCATCATCAGGTACATCGCCTCGGTCGCCGCCGATTTGTGCTGCAGCAGCGGCGCGAACGCGAGATGGCCGACTTCGATGCAGCCGCCGGCCGGATCAATGCGCAGAAAGCTCGCGACCCCGGCCGCCTTGCCGGTTGCGCGGTCGACGATCGCAAAAAACATCGGGTCCTTGCCGCCGGCAACGCTGTCGACCCACTGGCGATAAATTTCCGGCGATTCGAACGGCCCGTAGGCCATGTACGTCCACATGCCGCCGTCGGTATCGAGAATATTGGCAGCGTGCAGAGTTTCCGCGTGAGCAGCGGCATCGAGCGGTTCAAGTATGCAATAACGCCCTTCTATGGGTGCACGCGCGGGCGGTTGCGGTGGCTTCCAGTCGGGGATAACTACACCCACCGGCTGACCTAATTCATT
>CAMBSS010000097.1 GCA_945870465.1 Bordetella parapertussis
CCGCGCTCGCCCGCGCCCCAGTTGCCCGCCGGCAAGTTGTGCAGCACCTGCGTCAGTTTGTTGTCGGCAAGTTTCTGCTTTAGCACGTTCTTGTCGTAATCGTATGGAAACAGATATTCGACGCCCTTGAAGCCGGCCTTGGCGGCAGCCGCAAAGCGGTCCAGAAAATCGACTTCGTTGAACAGCATGGTCAGGTTGGCGGCGAGTTTGGGCATCTTCCATCTCGTTATTGTTGTTAAGTGGCGGGGTGCGATATTGAGCGGATGCACTGCGTCCGCTCAATATCGCGAACTTAATTATAATGGGATTCACGGCTAACGAGGATTGCGTAATTGCGCGCAAGCATTCCCATAGCCTCGTCATTCCCGCGCAGGCGGGTATCCCCTTCCTCCGCTTGCGGGGGAAGGTAGGATGGGGGGGCATATTTTTTTCTGGGTCCCCGCCTGCGCGGGGACGACGAAATATTTTTTACCGAATACACCTAAATTCTGCATTTGAAGGGATATTCTGGAAATCTCCGCAATCCTCCTCGCCGCGGGCGCGGGCTCGCGTTTCGGCGGCGACAAGCTACTGCATCCCATGCCCGACGGCGTCGCCATTGGCGCACAGGCGGCGCGTAACCTTGTAGCGTCGGGGCTGTCGGTGGTGGCGGTCGTCAAGCTCGGTGATTTTCCGCTTGCTGATATGCTCGAGCAGGAAGGCTGTGACGTCACGATGTTTTCGGATGCCGCGCGCGGCATGGGCGCGAGCCTCGCTCACGGCGTGGCCCAGCGGCGCAGCGCAGACGGCTGGATCATCGCGCTCGCCGACATGCCGTCGATCAAAAGCGCGACCATCGCGGCAATTGCGCAAGAGTTGCAGGCGGGCAGGGAGCTCGTTGCGCCGGCGTATCAGGGACAGCGCGGACATCCGGTCGGTCTCGGCAAACGTTTCGGCGCGCAATTGGCGGCGCTCGGCGGTGACGCCGGTGCGCGTGACATTATCGCTGCGCATAAAAATGAACTGGTGCTGATCGAGTGCGACGATCCGGGGGTGTTGCAGGATATTGATCGGCGTGAAGACCTGACAAAATGATCGAGCGTTGATGAATAAAAAAGGCGAGGCACAACAATGAGTGAAGGCAAGGGCGGCAGGGGCAGGTTGCAGGGCAGATGCGCTTTTATAACCGGCGCGGGGGCGGGGATCGCCAAGGTAGCGTCGTCACTCTTCGCGCGCGAAGGCGCCAAGGTGGCGGTGATCGAAATCAACGAGGAAAAGGGCGCGGCGACGGCGCAGGCGGTGCGCGATCAGGGCGGTGAGGCGATTTTCATTCACACCGACATCACGCAGGAGGCCAGCGTGAAAAGCGCCGTGGCGAAGGCCGTCAGTCAATTCGGCAAGCTCGACATCCTTTACAACTGTGCGGGCGGGTCGAGCGTGGAGGATGGCCTCGTCACAGAAGTCGATATCGACAAGGTGTGGAAGCACACCATGTCGCTCGATCTGTACGGCACCATCCTGTGTGGAAGGCACGTGGTGCCCGAGATCATCAAGGCGGGCGGCGGCACCGTGATCAATATGTCGTCAGGCGCCGCGCTGCGCGGCGGCAGTCCCTTGCACGTATATACCTCGGCTAAGGGCGCGATACTTTCATTGACGCGCGCGATGGCGGGTGCTTATGTTCAGAACAACGTGCGGGTGAACGCGATCTGCGCCGGCCGTATCCAGACCGAGCGCAATGTCGCCAAATACGGGGCTGGCGGCAAAGGCGGCGGCAAGATAATCGATCGCCAGGACGCGAAAGGCCGCACGCAGGAGTACCCGTTCTGGCTCGGCGAGCCCATAGACATCGCCAATATCGCGCTGTTTCTCGCGTCCGATGAATCGCGCATGATTACCGGCGCGGTGATTCCGGCCGACGGCGGACGCTCGGCGTATTGATTATTACCGCGTGCCCTTCGCGGTTTGCGGCAGCGAATCGATATTCATCGCCCACGGTAGCGCAGACCGGCACCACGATTGTCTGGTCGGGCGCAATTCCGCTTTCTGACGCAAAGTGCCGACGCGTACGCCGTAGACCTGCGGATCCGTCACCGCGGTTGCGTAGATCGGCGTGCCGCACTCGGGACAGAAGCCATGCGCCCGTTTGACGCCGCTTTCGGCGGTTTTTATGTAGATTTTGGGTTGCCCGGTCAATATTCTGAATCCGGCCTTGGGTGCCGCGACCGTGACGCGGAACGCCGAGCCGGTCAGGTTCTGGCAATCGGTGCAATGGCAGATGCTAACGGCGGAAGGGTCGACTTCCGCCTCAAAGGTGATGTGGCCGCAGTGGCAGCCGCCGTCGATGTGCATGGCAATCTCCGAATGTGGGTTAAGTGGAGTGATTTTACCCCTGTCGATATCTTATAATTAGATGCGCGTTCGTTCGAACGGACGCAAAATCGCGCCGTTCAACGCACTTTGAAGTCTTCTCCAGCAGGCATTGTTTAATTCACCTGAGGTTAACGCAGAGATGTCCCGATTCGAAGGCACTGAAAACTACGTCGCCACGCAGGAACTGATGATGGCGGTCAATGCGGCGATCACTTTGGAGCGGCCGCTGCTCATCAAGGGCGAACCCGGCACCGGCAAGACCATGCTGGCGCTCGAAGTGGCGAAAGCGCTGAAGCGGCCGCTCTACGAGTGGCACATCAAATCCACCATGAAGGCGCAGCACGGGCTGTACGAATACGACGCGGTGTCGCGTTTGCGCGATTCGCAGCTCGGCGACCCCAGGGTGCACGACATCAGCAATTACATCGTGCGCGGCATGCTGTGGAACGCTTTCGATTCCGAGTCGCAGTCGGTGCTGCTGATCGACGAGGTCGACAAGGCTGACATCGAATTCCCCAACGACCTGCTGCGCGAACTCGATCGCATGGAGTTTTACGTCTACGAGACGCAGCAGCTAGTTAAAGCGCGCCACCGGCCGCTGGTCATCATCACCAGCAACAACGAGAAAGAGCTGCCCGACGCTTTCCTGCGCCGCTGTTTCTTTCATTACATCCGTTTCCCCGACCAGGAGACGATGGAAAAAATCGTGAAGGTGCATTTCCCCGGCCTGAAGAAGGCGCTGCTGAAGGAGGCACTTGAAGCATTCTTCGAGATCCGCGACGTGCCCGGCCTCAAGAAAAAACCTTCGACTTCGGAACTGCTCGACTGGCTGAAGCTGCTGATGGCGGAAGACATCTCGCCCGAGACGCTGGCCAGCAAGGACCAGCACAAGATCATCCCGCCGCTGCACGGCGCGTTGCTGAAGAACGAGCAGGACGTGCATTTGTTCGAGCGGCTGGTGTTCATGTCGCGGCGCAAGCCGGGTTAAGGCTTTCATGCAACCGCCGATGAACGCAGATAAACGCCGATGAAAATCAAAAAACACGAAAGATGGTCAGCGTAAGACTTTGCGAACCTATTTGCCCAGCTTTGTTTATTGCTGCCGGTGTTTTGAAATTGACCTTATCCGCGTTCATTGGCGGTTCCAACTTTCTTTAGATGACTTTTAATGAGTAAAACCGCAACAGGCTTTCTGCCGGTGATCGATGCCGATGTTGAAACATTGATACTGGGCAGCTTTCCGAGTGTCGCGTCGCTCGGCAAGGCGCAGTACTACGGCCATGCGCAGAACCACTTCTGGCGGCTGGTCGGTGCGGTGATAGCCGAGCCGTTGTGCGAGATGGAATACGCGCAGCGGCTCAAGACGCTGCTGCAACACCGCATCGGCCTGTGGGACATCATAGACAAGTGCAAGCGCGAGGGCAGTCTCGACTCCGCTATTCGCGACCCTGCCCATAATGATTTTCAGCGCGTCACCGGCGTTGCGGGAAAACTGCGCCGCGTCTGCTTCAACGGCAAGACCGCCGCCAAAATGGAACCGAGGTTTGTCGAATGGGGTTTTGAAACCGTGGTGCTGCCGTCGTCGAGTCCCGCGTACACGCTCCGCTTCGAGGAAAAGCTCAAGCAGTGGCGGCAGATCGCATCGCCGCATCGATCGACCGTAAGCGTCCCGGTGCGCAGCGGCGCGGTCCTTGCCGCCTCACCCCTTATTCCTCACACCCTAGGTCTCACGTAACCCATGCTGATCGAGTTCTTTCTGAAATTGAAGCAGGGCGGCGTCCCGGTCTCGGTGCGCGAGTTCCTGACGCTGCTCGAAGCGCTCGACAAGCGCGTCATCAGCGGCAGCATCGACGACTTTTATTACCTGTCGCGCGCCTGCATGGTCAAGGATGAGTCGAACTACGACAAGTTCGACCGTGTGTTCGGCGCGTACTTCAAGGGCATAGTCGATTTGCCCGAAGGCGCCGAGGCGCTGATACCGGAAGAGTGGCTGAAAAGGCTGGCCGAGAAGAACCTGACTGAGGAAGAGAAAAAACTCATCGAGGCGCTCGGCGGCTGGGACAAATTGATGGAGACGCTCAAAAAGCGCCTCGAAGAGCAGAAGGGCCGGCACCAGGGCGGCAGCAAGTGGATAGGCACGGCCGGTACCAGCCCGTTCGGCGCTTACGGTTACAACCCGGAAGGCATACGCATCGGCCAGCACGAATCGCGGCACCGCCGCGCGGTCAAGGTGTGGGACCAGCGCGAATTCAAAAATCTCGACGATTCGGTTGAGTTGGGCACGCGCAACATCAAGGTCGCGTTAAAGCGCCTGCGCAAGTTCGCGCGCGAGGGCAATCCCGAGGAACTCGATCTCGAAGACACCATACGCTCGACCGCCAGGAACGCGGGCTATCTCGACATCAAAATGGTGCCCGAGCGGCACAACAGCGTCAAAGTCCTGCTGTTCCTCGACGTCGGCGGCTCGATGGACGACCACATCCAGATCTGCGAGCAGCTCTTCTCGGCGGCGCGCACCGAATTCAAGCACCTCGAGTATTTCTATTTTCACAATTTTCTCTACGAGCGCGTGTGGAAAGACAACCGGCGGCGCGCGACCGAGCGCATGGCGACGTGGGACGTGCTGCACAAGTATCCGCACGACTACAAGGTGATTTTCGTCGGCGACGCGACGATGAGTCCGTACGAGATCACCTATCCGGGCGGCAGCGTCGAGCACACCAACCCGGAACCGGGCGCGTTGTGGATGCAGCGCGTGCTGCAGGTCTACAAGGACACGATCTGGTTAAACCCGCAGCCCGAAGCGGTGTGGGATTATCACGAGTCGATACGCGTGACGCGCGACCTGATCGGCGAGCGCATGTTTCCGCTCACCATCGGCGGCCTCGACCGCGGCATGCGGCTGTTAAGCAAAGGGCGGTAGCAACCGCGGGGCGAGAGACGAGAGGCGGGAAGGGCGAACAACATGGGAGCGCGTTAATGGGCTGACGTTTCCACCTCTCGCCTTGCGCCTCTCGATATTTACCGCGGCAATGCGCGCCGGTCCTGCATCGGCGGCGCGACTTTCATCACTTCATCGACCGTCGTGATGCCGGAAGCCACTTTCATGGCGCCACTGATGCGTAGCGGCTTGACGCCTTCGCGGTAGGATACTTCGCGCAGCCGGTCCATGTCGGTTTTGTCGTTGATCAGGTTCCTGATCTCGTTGTTCAGCACCATGATTTCGTAAATGCCGATGCGGCCGGCATAACCGGTCATGCGGCATTCGAGGCAGCCCTTGGCCATGTACATGAAGTCGGGTTTCTGCGCTTTCCATGGCGCCACCAGCAGTTCCCACGCCGAATCCTCAAGCGGGGCCTGTTCTTTGCAGGCAGGGCACAGCACGCGCACCAGGCGCTGCGCCATGACACCGAGCACCGTTGAACTCAGCAGATAGGACGGCACGCCGAGATCGAGCATGCGCGTAATCGTCGACGGCGCATCGTTGGTATGCAGCGTCGACATCACCAGGTGGCCGGTCAGCGCCGCCTGCGTTGCCATTTCGGCGGTTTCGAGGTCGCGGATCTCGCCGACCATGATGATGTCCGGGTCCTGGCGCATCAGTGTGCGGATGCCGGCGGCGAAAGTAACCCCCAGGTTTGGCACCACCTGCATCTGGTTGAACAGCGGTTCGACCATTTCGATCGGGTCTTCGACCGTGCACACGTTGACCTCGGGCGTGGCAAGGTGCTTCATGCTGGAATAGAGCGTGGTCGTTTTGCCGGAACCGGTCGGGCCGGTCACCAGCACGATGCCGTGCGGCTTGGAGATCATGCCGCTCCATTTTTTCAGGTCGTCGTCGGTAAAGCCGAGCTCGCTGAAGTCCTTGACCAGCACGTCCGGATTGAAAATCCGCATGACGAGTTTTTCGCCGAACGCGGTCGGCATGGTCGACAGCCGCAGTTCGACTTCGCCGCCATCGGGCGTCACGGTCTTGATGCGGCCGTCCTGCGGGCGGCGCTTTTCGATCACGTCCATGCGGCCCAGCAATTTGATGCGGCTGGTCATTGCGGCCATCACGGGCGTCGGTATCTGGTACACGTCGTGCAGCACGCCGTCTATCCTGAAGCGCACATTGCCGGCTTCGCGCCGCGGCTCGAGGTGGATATCGCTTGCGCGCTGCTCGAAAGCGTAGGTGAACAGCCAGTCGCAGATGACGACGACGTGCTGGTCGTTGGCGTCGAGCTTGCCGCTTTTTCCCAGCTGCACCAGCTGTTCGAAGTTGCTGATGGTGCTGTAGGCGCCTTTGTCTTTTTCGGTCGCGAACTTGACCGACTTGGCGAGATTGAAGAACTCGACGATGTAGTTCTGGATGTCGACCGGGTTCGCGATCACGCGCTTGATGTCGAGGCGCAAGACCTGCTTCAGGTTTTCTTCCCAGTCGCGCACGAACGGCTCGCAGGTTGCGATCGTCGCTTCGGTCTTGGTGACGCCGACCGGCAGGATCTTGTAGCGCTGCGCGTAGGCGGTCGACATCAGCTTGGTGACGGCCGCGAAGTCGATCTTGAACGGATCGACGTGCATGTACGGCATGCCGACCTTGCCGGCGAGCCATTCCGCCAGCGCGTCGAGCGTCAGCATTTTCTTGGGGTGGCGCGGGTCTTTGTATTTCTGTTCGCTGATTACAACCAGCGGGTGCATGTCGGCGCGATTGTGGCGGCGCTCGGCGATGAGCTTGTCTGCCTCCTCCTTGCTGACCAGCTTGTCGGCGACCAGATCGGCCATTACGCGGTCTAGCGTCAGCCGCAGGCCTGCCGGTTTGGCGGGGGCCGCTGCCGGGGCGGGTGCGGGAGTAACCGGAGTTGCTGCGCTTTCAGCCATGAATGGGAATATAAACGCATTCCATAAACAACTCAATAAGTTACGCCGTTGGCACAGGTCCCGGCAGGTGCTAGTGCACAATTCTTCAGCGATAAACGTCGTTTGCCCCGATAAAGGGAAAAAATTTCTCTGTCGCACGCTAAACGTGCAAAATCGGGATGCCGATATGAGGGAATGACTTTTTGTTCTTGATAAACAATGTATTCATTGTCAGGAATACAAGTTGCGTCAAAAAAACGGCTTTTTCTCGGGGGGAGTCATGGAAAATCTAAAAACAGGCAGCGACGTACTGTTTGTTCTGCTCGGCGCGATCCTCGTGCTTGCGATGCATGCGGGGTTTGCGTTTCTCGAATTGGGCACCGTGCGCCGCAAAAGCCAGGTCAACGCGCTGGTGAAAATCCTGTGCGATTTCGCCGTGTCCACCATCGCCTATTTTTTCATCGGCTACACGCTCGCCTATGGCGTCAATTTTCTCGGCAGCGCGGAGCAGCTCGTGGAAAAAAGCGGCTACGAATTGGTCAAGTTTTTCTTCCTGCTGACATTTGCCGCGGCGGTTCCGGCAATCGTGTCCGGCGGCATCGCCGAGCGCGCCAAGTTCAGCCCGCAGCTGGCGGCGACGTTTCTGCTGGTGGGTTTTGTCTACCCGTTTTTCGAAGGCATCGCGTGGAACGACAAGTACGGCGTGCAGGCCTGGCTGGAGGCGAGCGCCGGCGCCAAGTTTCATGATTTCGCCGGCTCGGTGGTCGTGCACGCGGTGGGCGGCTGGATCGGCCTGATGGCGGTGCTGCTGCTGGGCGCGCGCAGCGGCCGTTACTCAAGGGACGGCAGGATCAGCGCGCATCCGCCGTCGAGCATTCCGTTTCTGGCGCTCGGCGCGTGGATCCTGTCGGTCGGCTGGTTCGGCTTCAACGTGATGTCGGCGCAGACCATAGACAAGATCAGCGGGCTGGTCGCGGTCAATTCGCTGATGGCGATGGCAGGCGGCACGCTCGCCGGCCTCGTGATCGGCCGCAACGATCCGGGCTTCGTGCACAACGGGCCGCTCGCCGGGCTGGTCGCCATTTGCGCGGGCTCCGACATCATGCATCCAATCGGCGCGCTGGCGATCGGCGGCATCGCGGGCGCGCTCTTCGTCATCATGTTCACCGTCACGCAGAATCGCTGGAAAATCGACGACGTGCTCGGTGTGTGGCCGTTGCACGGCTTGTGCGGTGCGTGGGGCGGTATCGCGGCCGGCATATTCGGTCTGAAAAGCCTGGGCGGCCTCGGTGGTGTAACGTTCCAGGCGCAATTGCTCGGCACTCTGCTGGGCATTGCGGTTGCCGTGACTGGCGGCCTGCTGGTTTACGGCGCGTTGAAGCTCTTGTGGGGGATACGTCTCGATCCGGAGCAGGAGTTCGAAGGTTCCGATCTCAGCATACACAAGATAGGCGCGACGCCCGAACGGGAAGCGGGCGGCTGAAGTAGTGCGTCCGTAGCAGTGCCGGGCGGCTAGCCTGCTGTAGAGGCAGCAAGGTGGCGCAGAAATTCGCGGATGCGCCGCGCGTTGGTGCCAAGGTCGCTGCGCCCCACGCGCGACGCAGAGCGCATATCGACGCGGCTGCCGCCGCCGCCTGCCGCGGCGATGCGGATCACCACGTCGTCCTTGAAACCGAACCAGTCGGTCGTCGCGACCGCCTCGATGCGGTTGTCTTCAGGCACGGCGGCGACAATTTCCCAGCCCGCTGCGCGCGCGAGATTGAGCGCGCGGTCGAACGCCGCGCGCGGCGCCATTGGCAGCATCGCGGGCGCGAGATCGGGATAACCTTTCTTTTGCTGCGCGGCGAGTTCGGCGCCGCCGTATTCCGCGGTATTCGGCGCGTCCTTGCGCAGAGGCAGCACCGCCACGAAAGCCGGCGGCCGTTCGGTGTCGGTCGTGATGTCGTGTATCGGCGGCAGCTGGCGGCTTTGGTTCACCAGGTACCACGGCACGCCGAATACCAGCGCGCTGATGATCAGGCCGTGGATGCCGAACACGATGGCACGGCGCCGGCGGTCACGCAACGTCACCACGATCGCATAAACAGAAATGGCGGCCGCGGCCATGGCGCTCCACACCGCGATGCGCAGGATCAGGAATCCGCCGCGATAGTCCCACCAGCCCCAGCGCACGCCGAGGCCGGCCAGCAAAGCGGCGACGCCCGAGGCCAGCGCAATGCCAAAACCGCTGCCGGCGAGTATCGCTCCTGTGGGACGTCGCGAGGTTGCTTGAGAGCTGGGCATGCGGGCTCCGATCAGAAATGCCGGCTGCGCGCAGCTTTGCGCGCGGTATTGCGGAGCCCACTTTACACCGTTTGCGACGGTTCAGAAGTAAGCGGTGCCCGCCATGGCGAGGTTGCCGGCGGCATTGGCGGTCCACAACCCGGCGCTGGACCCGTCGGCAGCCGGATTGCCGTTGACGGTGAAGCGCTCGCCGTGAAACACCGGATGCAGCGCGCGGTAGTCGAGTTTTTTGAGCGGACGCGCAGCATGCCGGCGGCACAGGTCGAGCAGCAGGGTGGTTTGCAGCGGGCCGTGCACGATGAGACCGGGATAGTGCTCTTCGTTCTTCACGTAATCGAGATCGTAATGGATGCGGTGGCCGTTGAACGTGAGCGCCGAGTAGCGGAACAGCATGACGGGGTCGCCCGTCAGGCTGCGTTGCCACACCGCAGCTTGCGGCGCGGGCTTGCCCGGCGGCGGCGCGTCGCCGGTTTTGGCGGCGTCGCGGTAGACGATGTCGTGCTCTTCGCGCACCGCGGCGGTTGTGCCGGTGCTGATGGTATGGCGCACCGTCACGAAAACGAGATCGCCGCTGCGCCCGTGCTTGGGTTCGACGCTGAGGATTTCGGAATCGCGGCGGATCGTATCGCCGATGCGCAGCGGCGCCAGAAACTCGATGCGGCCGCCGGCCCACATGCGGCGCGGCAGCGGCACCGGCGGCAGAAAACCGCCGCGCTTCGGATGGCCGTCAGGCCCGAGTTCGGAAGCGCGCTTTGCTTCCAGAAAGAAAAGCCAGTGCCAGCCGGGCGGCAGTTCATCGCCTGTTTTTGGCGCTGCATCGTCGCGGTCGAGCGTGGCGGACAGCGCCGTGACCGGCCACGCGGCGACGGTATCAGTGACCGACTCCGTTTTGCCCACCCACTGGTGCAGATGGCCTAACTCATTACTCATCGCTCATTCCCCATCACGCGTGCGGTAAGCGCGTCAGCTGCCCGGAAGATTATGCAGCTGGGGAAAATAGAGGTCTTTCCACGAGCTGGCCTTGCTCTTGAGGGTGCCGGTCTTGCTCATGAAGTCGGCGATCGGCAGCGTCTGCTCAGGAGTCATCGTGATCCTGATTTCCGGATCGTTGAGCATTTTCTCGATCGCATCGACGCCGCTCTTGTCCTTGGTCTCGCGGACGTAGATCTCGGCGGCGACGCGCTTGTTGGCGTTGATGAGATCGGTCGCTTCTTTGTAAGCATTGAAGAACGCCTGGTAAGTCTTCGGATTTTCGTCGCGGAACTTGCCGGTCGCCCATGCTACGAGGAAGGACGCCGGGCCGCCGGACAGGTCGTACGAGTTCAGGATGCGGCGCACGCCGGGTTTCTCGAGCGCCTGATACTGGAACGGCGGCGAGGAAAAGTAAGCGGTGATTTCCTTGCCCGACAGGAAGGCTGCAAGACCGTCGGGGTGCGAGAGGTTGCGGTAGAGCGTGCTGAACTTGTTGTAATTCGCATCGCCGAATTCCTTTGCCGCCGCCATCTGCAGCACTATGGTCTGGATTGACTGGCCGGCGCCCGCCATCGAAATGCGGTCGTTGTCGGTGAAGTCGCGGATCGATTTGACGTTCGGGTTGTTGGTGACGAGATACATCGGCATCGAAGAGAGTGCCGCGACCGCCTTGACGTTGAGCGTGCCGCGCGTGCGGTCCCACAGGATAAGGAAAGGCGCGACGCCGCCGGAGGCGATGTGCAGGCTGCCCGACAGCAGCGCGTCGTTCATCGGCTGGCCCGAACCCAGCACCGACCACACGACTTTGGTGTCGCCGAGTCCGGCGGCCTTAAGATGTTTTTCGGCAAGGCCGTTGGCTTTCATCAGCGTCAGCGGCAAGTACCCGATGCCGAATTGTTGCGCGATCCTGAATTCCGACACTTCGGCTGCAGCGGCAGACATCGGTACGGCAGAGACCGCAGCCGCCAGCAATAACAACAGTTTCATCGTGCGCATCGTTATTTCCTCCTTTGGTTTTTATGGCTTTAGCGTAACACGGGTTGGTATCATGGGCGCACGCCGGATTTGTGTTTCGGCCCGACGCTGGTGGCGAGCTTGCCCTGCATTGCGTTGATGAATCGGCATAAGTACGTACGCGTATCGCGCGGGTCGATCACGTCTTCGACGGCGAATGCTTCTGCTGTCAGGACGGGCGACGCAAATCTGCGCAGTTCCGCTTCGATTTCCTGCGTGCGCAGCGCGGGGTCGGGCGCGGCAGCGATTTCGCGGCGGTAGGCGGCGGCGACACCGCCTTCGACCGGCAGCGAGCCCCATTCCGCCGACGGCCAGGCAATCTTCAGATCGAGACCGTTCTTGTCGGTCGTGCCCATGCCGGCCATGCCGTAGCATTTGCGGATCACGACGGTCAGCATGGGCACCGTCAGTTGCAGTCCGACGTAGACGGTGCGCATGCCTTCGCGCAGCGTCGCGGCCATTTCCGCCTGCGTGCCGACCATGAAGCCCGGCACGTCGACCAGGAAGATCAGCGGGATATGGAAGGTGTCGCACATTTCCATGAAGTGCGTCTGCTTGCGCGCCGCTTTGACGTCCATCGCACCGCCGTACACCATCGGGTTGTTGGCGACGATGCCGACCACTTTGCCGTCCATACGCGCGAGGCAGGTGATGACCGAGCGGCCGAACGACGGTTGTATTTCGAACATGGAGTCGCGGTCGACGATCATCGCGACCAGTTTTTTCATGTTGTAAGCCTGGCGGCGCTCGCGCGGCACGATCTTGAGCAGGCCTTCATCGCGGCGGTCGGCCGGGTCATCGCACGCTACTGTGGGCGGCAACTGCCACACGTTCTGCGGCAGGTACGAGAGAAAACGCTTGATTGCCGCAAAGCAGTCGGTTTCGTTGTCGACCACGTTGTCCACTGTGCCCGCCATATCGACCGCGATATGCGCGCCGCCCAATGCTTCCTTGTCGACTTTTTCGCCAAGCGAGCGCTCGACCACTGGTGGTCCCGCAGCGAATATCTGGCTCGAACCTTTCACCATCACCGACCAGTGCGACAAAATTGCGCGTCCGGCGGGGCCGCCCGCGGCGGTGCCGAGCACTGCGCTGATGACCGGCACTTCGCCGAGCAGTTCGACCGAGCGCTCGAAGCCGTGAATGCCGGGGAACACGGTGTAGCCGCGTTTTTGCGCCGAGGTCACGCTGCCGCCCGCGCCGTCGATCAGGTTGATGAGCGGAATCCGGTACTGGTGGGCGAGGTCTTCGACGAATCCACCCTGGCCACCTTTGCGCCGTGTGCCGCCCCAGCTGGTGCCGCCGCGCACCGTGAAATCCTCGCCGCCGATCGCGATCTGGCGGCCGGCGATGGTGCCGAGTCCCATGACATACGGCGCAGGGGTAACGCTTACGAGTTTGCCGTCTTTATAAGTTGCGCTGCCGCTCAGCTTGCCGACTTCCTGGAACGAGCCGGCATCGACTAGCCCATCGATACGCTCGCGCACCGTGAGGCGGTTCTGTGCGTGGTGGCGCGCGACCGACTCTTCGCCGCCGAGCGCTTCGGCGTACGCGTGGCGCGCTTTGATTTCGTCTGCTTCGGGTTGCCAGCTCATGCAGATTCCCGAATCAAAAGTACCTGCGCCGCAAAGGCGCAAAGACGCAAAGGAATGATTCGAATTCCACGATAACCCATGCAAACCTCGATATGGAGAGCCGGTATGTTTTTCATCTCATTATTATTGGATACACATTGTTCTTGAATTTTCTTCGCGCCTTTGCGCCTTTGCGGCAAAGTTTTTCGTTTTAAAAACTAGTCGGCCAGGACGACAACAAATGACGTCCGACGCCTTTGGTGGCGCGCAGTTGATGCACGTCGAGCATGCGCAGCAGGTAGTCGCGCGTCTGCTCGGGGCGTATCACGTCCTGTACTGCGTAAATCGCTGCGATGTCATAGACCGAATTGTCTTTCTGCATCTTGCCGAGCTTGTCATCGAAGCCCGGCTCGCCGGGTTTCAATCCGTGCACCACGGTGACGGCGTAATTCGGGTCCATGAAACTGACTTCGGCCGTCGGCCACGCGACAAACTCATCCGAATTGCGGCCGCCGCCCATATTGATATAGGCCTGGCCGTAGCTCTTGCGCAGCAGCACCGTGAGTTTGGGCACCGTCACCAGCGACAGCGCGTTCATGAAATTCATGATCTTGCCCGGCGCGCGCTTGCGTTCGGCTTCGACGCCGATCGCGAAGCCCGGCGTGTCGACGAACATCACGATCGGAATGTTGTAGGAGTCGCACAGCACGATGAAGCTGATGATCTTGTCGCAAGCGTCGGCGTCGAGCGCGCCGCCTTTGTATAGCGGGTTGTTGGCGATCAAACCGACTGTCTTGCCGCCCAGTCGCGCGAGTGCGGTGACGCCGGCCTTGCCGAAACGCGCTTTGAGTTCGAAATAGCTGTCGTTGTCGACGGTGGCGCGCAGGATCTTGCGCACGTCGTAAACCTGGGTGCGGCTTTCCGGCAGCAGTTTGAGGATGTCTTTTTGCGCATCACCCGAGCCGGCGGGCACCGGCACTACCGGCGGCGCCTCGTTCTGGTGGCTCGGCAGATAGGAGAGGAAAGTCTTGATCGCATCCAGCGCCTCTTCGTCGGTATCGACGACCATGTCGGCCATGCCGGTCTGTTCGGCGTGAACACGCCAGCCGCCAAGTTCTTCGGCGTCCACAGTGTCGTTCATTGCGAGCGAGGCCAGTAATGAACTCGATACTGCGACGATAGCGCCTTTGCGCATTACGTTGAAGTCCGCGAGGCAGCAGTACCACGTCGATGAGCCGTAGCAGAGGCCCAGTGCCGCCGACACCCACGGCGATTCGCGCTGGCGCAGGTATTGATGCGGATCGAGACCCAGCATCGAGCCCATGCCGCGCGCGCCCATGTTGTCGGGCAGCCGTGCGCCCGATGATTCGCCGAGAAAAACCAGCGGCATGCCGCGCGAAACCGCGGTGCGTTTCATGTGGCCGATTTTTTTCATGTTGGTCGCTGCCGATGATGCGCCCATCACGGTGAAGTCGTTGGCCACGCATGCGGCTTCGCGGCCGTGGATTTTGCCGAAGCCGGTGAGCTTGCCGTCGCCCGGGCTTTTGTCGCCCGCTTCCGGGTAAACGGAGGTGCCGAACAAGCCGGATTCGATGAAGCTGTCTTGGTCGAACAAATAGGCGAGGCGCTCGCGCGCGTTGAGTGTGCCGGCGGCGCGCCGTTTCGCCAGCTTGTCCGGCCCGCCCATGGCGAGTGCCTTGACGCGGCGCTGCTCGAGGTCTTTCAGCAAATCATCGTGTGCCATGTTTAAACCTATACCTTTACCGCAAAGGCGCCAAGGCGCAAAGGAGAAAAATTAAAATGAGTCGTGAATTACGGATGAAGAAGGTTTGCAATTGTTAATAACGGTCCGCGCTAGTCTGCACTTTCACAACAGGTATCTGGATTTCCTTTGCGCCTTGGCGTCTTTGCGGCCAATCTTTCATCACTAGGAAGCTTCCTCGATGCCGCTTGCGGTATCGGCGGTGGTGTCGCAGGTGATGATGTGTTCCGCTTCGAGTTGATCGATCTCCACCGCCGACAGCCCGGTGAGATCCGTTAACACTTGGCGCGTGTCCTGGCCGATGCGATGGCCGCTGTGGCGGATCGCGCCGGGTGTCATCGACAGTTTGGGCACGACGTCGGGGATGGTCACGGTGCCCAGATCGTCGTCCGGGACTTTGGCGAGCATGCCGCGCGCGGCGTAATGCGGGTCGGCGAAGATGTCGGCCATCGTGTATATGCGCGCGGCCGGCACTTCGGCGGCATGCATAAGTTGCTCGGCTTCGGCGCAAGTGTGTTGCATCGTCCAGCGCGTGATGATGTCGTCGATCGCATCCTCATGTTCGACCCGCGCGAGGGCGGTGGCAAAACGCGCGTCGGTCGCCAGTGCGGGCTGGCAGATCGCTTTGGTGATGCGCCGGAATACGGCATCGCTTGCCGCAGTGACGTGAAGATATTGCTGGTCCGCGGTCGGATAGAGGTTGTTCGGCGTATTGCCGGGCAGCCGCGAGCCGGCGCGCATCGCGACCGCGCCCAGTTTTTCGAACGCCGGCACGTGCGGCTCCATGAAACTGAAAGCGCCTTCGTAAAGCGCCGCGTCGATGACTTGTCCTTTGCCGGACTTGTGGCGTGCTTCGAGGGCCAACATGGCGCCGAACGCCGCATAGAGGCCGGTGATGTAGTCGGTGGTGGAGGTCGCAATGCGGCCGGGCGGCCGGTCGGGGTCGCCAGTAATGTGGCGTATGCCGCTGACCGCTTCGCAGATCACGCCGTAGCCGGGGCGCTCGCGGTACGGACCGGTCTGGCCGTAGCCGCTGATGCGGATCATGATCAGGCCGGGATTCAGTTTCGCCAGTTCGTCGTAACCCAGCCCCCACGTTTCGAGCGAACCGGGACGAAAATTCTCGATCAGGAAGTCGCATTTCGCCGCGATGGTTTTTACCAGCTGCTGGCCGCGCGGTTTGCGCAGGTCCACTGCAATCAGTGACTTATTGCGAAAGATACTCGCTGCCCACAGCGATTTGTTGCGGTAACGCTTGCCCATGGAACGCACCGGGTCGCCGTCGGCTGCTTCGACCTTGATGACTTCGGCGCCGAAATCGGCAAACAGCCGGCCGCAGAACGGACCTGCGACGGTGGAGCCGAGTTCGAGCACGCGGTAGCCCGCGAGCGGGCCGCTGTTTTTCGCGGTTGGTTTGGCGCTCATTGTTTACAGCACGAAATTCTGAAAGCGTTCGAGATATTCGCGCGAGCTGCGGATATTGGCGCGGCGCAGTTCTTCCGCTTTGGCGGCATTGCCTTTGCGCATCGCGGCGAGCACCGCGCGGTGCTGCAGCAGGCCTTCGGCGGCGCGCCCGGGCAGGATGATGATGCGGCGCTGGATCTCGCGCGTCTTGTCGTTGATGCTGTCGAGCATGTCGGCGAGCACGCTGTTGCCGGCGGCTTCCAGTGTGCGGCTGCGCAG
>CAMBSS010000098.1 GCA_945870465.1 Bordetella parapertussis
CAACTGTAATTTCGGCCGCAGCAGAACGAAGCCCAGCACCAATGCGCCGGCATAGGTCAGTGTCGTCGCCAGCGCGCCGCCGACGCCGGCCGCATCGAGCGCGCGATAGGGATACCAGATGAGGCCCCACACGGTCGCCCCCGTCAGCAGCGCCGCCACCGGCATCATTTTTGTGAAGTGCGCCACAACACCCTTATAATCCGGCGTTCAGTGATAAAACCATGACCTGATTGTCGCGCATGAATCCCGCCTTCGACCAACTGCAAAGCTATCCGTTTCAAAAACTCGCGTCTTTGACCAGCGGCGTCACGCCCAATCCGCAGTTAAAGCCGATCAGCCTGCACATCGGCGAACCCAAGCACCCGACGCCGGACTTCATCAAACGCGCGCTCACCGACAATCTCGGCGGCCTTGCCAACTATCCCACCACGCTGGGAGCGCCCGCCCTGCGCGAAGCCATCGCGCAGTGGCTGCAGCGCCGCTATGGCCTGAAAAATATCAGCGCGGAGAACGAGATCATACCGGTCAACGGCAGCCGCGAAGCGCTGTTCGCGTTCGCACAGACGATCATCGATCCCACCCGCCCCGCTCCGACTGTCGTCGTGCCGAATCCGTTTTACCAGATTTACGAAGGCGCCGCGCTGCTCGCCGGCGCCACGCCCGAATACCTGCACACGCTGGCGGCACACAACTTTGCGCTCGATTTCGATCAATTGACCGACGCGGTATGGCAGCGCACGCAACTTATCTACGTCTGCTCGCCGGCCAACCCGACCGGCCGTGTGATGACGCTCGACGAATGGCAGCGCCTGTTCGCGCTGTCCGACCGCTACGGTTTCGTGATCGCCGCCGATGAATGTTATTCGGAGATTTATTTCGACGAAACGCAGCCGCCGCTGGGCGCCCTGCAGGCCGCGCAGCAATGCGGCCGCGACGGCTATCCTCGGCTGGTGATGTTTTCCAGCCTGTCCAAGCGCTCCAACGTGCCGGGCATGCGTTCGGGGTTTGTCGCGGGCGACGCCGCGATTCTGAAAAAATTCCTGCTCTACCGCACCTACCAGGGCTGCGCGATGAGCCCGCCTATCCACGCCGCAAGCACCGCCGCGTGGCAGGACGAAACCCACGTGCTGGAAAACCGCCGGCTGTATCGCGAGAAGTTTGCCGCCGTGACCCGCATACTCGGTGAAGTCACCGAGATCGGCATGCCCGACGCGGCGTTTTATATCTGGCTGGATACCTTGCGCGACGACACCGCCTTCACGCGGGATTTGCTCGCCGAACAAAACGTGTCGGTGCTGCCCGGCAGTTATCTCGCGCGCGCGGCGCGCGGCGTCAATCCTGGCGCCCAATTCGTACGCATCGCGCTCGTCGCTTCCACTGCTGAATGCACGGACGCGGCGCACCGCATGGCCGCATTTATTAAAAAACGATAAACCACACCGGACAACCCATGAACGAACTGCAAACGATTATTGAACAAGCCTGGGAAAAGCGCGCCGAATTGAGCCCCGGCAAGGCGCCCGCCAAAATCGGCGCGGCGGTCAACGAAGTGCTGGCCGCGCTCGATGCCGGCACGCTGCGCGTCGCCGAAAAAATCGACGGTGCATGGGTCGTGCATCAATGGCTCAAAAAAGCCGTGCTGCTGTCGTTCCGTATCGAGGACAACACGGCCATGGCGGGCGCTGCGACCCAGTACTTCGACAAGGTGCCGAGCAAGTTCGCGCACTACACGCAGGAAGACTTCGCGCGCGGCGGTTTTCGCGTGGTGCCGCCTGCGATGGTGCGGCGTGGCGCGTTCATCGCCAAAAACGCGGTGCTGATGCCGTCTTACGTGAACATCGGCGCCTACGTCGATGAAGGCACCATGGTCGACACCTGGGCGACAGTCGGTTCGTGCGCGCAAATCGGCAAGAACGTGCATCTTTCGGGCGGCGTCGGCATCGGCGGCGTGCTCGAACCCCTGCAGGCCAATCCGACCATCATCGAAGACAATTGTTTCGTCGGCGCGCGCTCCGAAATCGTCGAAGGCGTCGTCGTCGAAGCCGGTTCGGTGATCTCGATGGGCGTCTTTATCGGGCAAAGCACCCGTATTTTCGACCGCGCCAACGGCACCGTCAGTTATGGACGCATACCCGCCGGGTCCGTGGTCGTATCCGGCACCCTGCCATCGAGCGACGGCAAATGCCAGCTGTACTGCGCCGTCATCGTCAAACGGGTCGATGCCGGCACCCGCGCCAAGACCAGCATCAACGATTTGCTGCGCGGCGATTGAAAAGCATAGCTATACCGCGCTGCAATTAAACTTCCCAAGCCCTTCAAAAATTGGCAAAATACCCTTTTTGATTTGGCCGCTAACCAGGGACGCAATGGGCTTACTTGACGACCTCAAGCAGCAGGCTGACTCTCTGCGCCAGAAACAGCAGGTCACGCAAGCTGAACTCAATCAGAACCTGCTGCTTGCGCATGCCAAGTTAAAGGACGGCCTGCACTACTGGATCGAGTTGTTCAACTCGCTCAATATCATCAAGCCGGTGGTGCCCCGCTACTACTATCTCGAAGGCGGCGTCACCAAGCTCGACAACCTGCTGCAGTGCGATTACAACTGCAACGGCCGCCGCCTCACGGTCGACCACCACGATTACATCGAAGCCATCGTGCTGCGCTTTCGCTGCATCGCGGACGGCAAGATTGTTATCGAAAAACAAGGCGATCCGATGGTGCAGCGCCTGCGCGACCATCTGTGGACGAACACGCTCAAATTTGACCTCAAGGAAGTCCGCACCGAGCGCGGTTACGTGGAGCGCGGCATCTTCACGGTAAATTGCGACGTGCCGGTGGTGATTACCATCTCCGCCGACCTCGAGAATGCCCAGCTCAAGATCGTCACCAAGAACCTCGAAAAGCTGGGTGAATACATCTACCTCTACGACTTTGACGAATTCAGCCTGGAAATATTCGAAGAACTCGGCAAGGTCATCATCGCCAAGCCGAATACCTTCCGCACCATGGGCAAGCGCCAGCAGGCGATGACGACGACCACGCGCGTGCCGCGCACGAAAGTGGATCCGGCTGACGCGCCGACAGTCGCGATGGAAGATCTGGAAGACGCGAAAGATGCCGACAAGGGCCTTATGGGCAACATCAAGTCGCTTCTCAAGCGCTGAACGGAGGAACCATGTTTCTCGACCCTTTATTCAAACTGATGGCCGAAAAGCAGGCGTCGGACATGTTTTTTACCGCCGGCGCGCCGATCCAGATCAAGATCAATGGCGTCGTCATGCCGGTCAATGCCCAGGTGCTCGATCCCGCGTCGGTCAAGAAAATCGCCTACGACGTAATGTCCGAAGAGCAGGCCAAGGAATACGAGAAAACGCTGGAGATGAATTTCGCGGTCGGCCGCGCCGATCTGGGCAGCTTCCGCCTCAATATATTCCGCCAGCGCGGCGCCGTCGCGATCGTCATCCGCTTCATCAAGCCGGACATTCCAAGCATCGAAGAACTGAAACTGCCGCCGGTGTGCAAAGACATCGTGATGGAAAAGCTCGGCATGGTCCTGATCGTCGGCTCCACCGGTTCCGGCAAGTCGACGACCATGGCAGCGATGATCGATTACCGCAACAGCACGCGCACCGGCCACATTCTGACCATCGAAGACCCGATGGAATTCGTCTACAAGCACAAGAAATCCATCGTCAACCAGCGCGAAGTCGGCATGGATACGCGCTCATACAATAACGCGCTGATCAGCGCCATGCGCGAAGCGCCGGATCTCCTGATGATAGGCGAGATCCGCGACCAGTCGACGCTGCAAAGCGCGCTGCTGTTCGCGCAGACCGGCCACCTGTGCCTGTCGACCCTGCACGCCAACAACAGCTACCACGCGCTGAACCGCATCATCAACTTCTTCCCGCGCGAAGCGCGCGAAGCGCTGCTGGCCGACCTTGCCATCAGTCTCAAATGCGTGATATCGCAACGCCTGGTGCGCGGCAAGAACGGCGGCCGCATCCCGGCGGTGGAGATCATGCTGAATACCGCGCACATATCCGAGCTGATCAAGAACGGCGCCATGGGTGAGATCAAGGAAGCCATGGAGCAGAGTCTGGCGCCCGGCAGCCAGACGTTCGAGCAGGCGCTCTTCAATCTCTACTCGACCGGCCAGATCACGCTCGAAAATGCGCTCGCGGCTTCCGACTCGCCGACCAATCTGCACTGGCTCATCAACAATACGGGCAAGACCGCCACGGAGGCGGCACCCAGCCAGGAAGACATCAAATCCGCACGCAGCACCACCGGACCTGCCGACGATCTGAGCAGCATCAAGCTCAATCTCGACATGGTCTAGCGCCGGCGGCTCCCGCCGCACGCCGCCCGCGATGCCGCCGGCCACCGTCCATGCCCTGATCGACCTCGCGTTCGCACGTCTCGTGCGCGCCAAACTCGCTTACGGACACGGCACCACCAACGCCTGGGATGAGGCGGTCTACCTCGTATTGCACGCGCTGAAACTGCCGCCCGAGCAACTGACCCCGTATCTGACGCGCAGAGTTTCTGCCACCGAACTCGCGCGCGCGACGGCGCTGATCGACGAGCGCATACGCCGGCGCGTGCCCGCCGCCTACCTCACGCGGGAAGCATGGCTTGGCGACTATCGTTTTTACGTTGATGAACGCGTGATCGTGCCGCGCTCGTATATTGCCGAACTGCTGCGCGAACGCCTCTCGCCGTGGCTGGCGCCGCGCCGGCGGATTCGCAGCGCGCTCGATTTATGCACGGGTTCCGGCTGCCTCGCGATATTGCTCGCGAAAACGTTCCCGGCGGCGCGCGTCGACGGCATCGATATCGACCGCGATGCGCTCAAAGTCGCCAAGCGCAATGTCGCGGACTACCAGCTGCAGGCGCGCATCCGTTTGCTGCGGTCCGACATGTTTTCAGCGGTCGCGGCCGAACGCTATGACCTGATCATCGCCAATCCACCGTACGTAAACGCCGACACGATGCGCAAACTTCCGCGCGAATACCGGCATGAACCGCGGCTCGCGCTGGCAAGCGGCAAAGACGGCCTGGATGCAGTGCGCATCATCCTGCGCGAGGCCGCAGCGCACCTCAATGAAAACGGCTTGCTGGTGGTCGAAGTCGGACACCACCGCCGGCGCGTGGAAGCCGCCTTTCCACGCTGGCCTTTCGTCTGGCCGCAGACCAGCGGCGGCGATGATTGCGTGTTTATTCTCGGGCGCGACGACCTGGTTCGCGCTTCGGCGGCGGCAGCGAAGGCGCCTCGGGTGGCTCCGGCTGCAGCGCGGCGTCGAGCCAGTCGAGCAGGCGCTGCGTCTCCTCGCCGGTAAATTCGTAATACTGGTTTCTTTTCACACGCGACGGCAGTTCGACCGGCCCGTAACGCACGCGCATCAGGCGGCTCACGATGAAGCCCAGCTTCTCGAACAGCCGCCGCACGATGCGATTGCGTCCTTCCTTCAGCACGACGTGGCACCATTGATTGGCCCCCTCGCCACCGCGCAGGTCCACCCTTTCGCAGCGCGCCACCCCGTCGTCGAGTTCCACGCCCTGCATCAGGTGCTGCACGTGCTCCTGCGTCAACTTGCCCATGACGCGCACCGCGTATTCGCGTTCGATTTCGAATCGCGGATGCATCATACGATTGGCGAGTTCGCCCGAAGTCGTGAACATGAGCAGCCCGCAGGTATTGAAGTCGAGCCGGCCTATCGATATCCACTTGGCGCCGGTCAGCGCCGGCAGGCGCTCGAAGACGCTCGGCCGGCCGCGCGGATCGTCGCGGCTGGCGATCTCGCCTTCCGGTTTGTGATACAGCAGAACGCGCGGCAGCCGCGACGTCGAATGTGCGCGCACGATGCGGCCCGCCACCTTGATCTGGTCGGCCGGGCCCACGCGCGCGCCTATGGTGGCAACCTCGCCATTGACGGTAACGCGGCCGCCGCTGATCAACAATTCCATGTCGCGCCGCGACCCCAGGCCGGACTGCGCCAGCACTTTTTGCAGTTTTTGCGTAGCTTCGGGTGCCGATGGCGGCGCGGCACGGCGACCACCGCGCGGAGCGGCCGGCGTCCGCTGCGGACGTTCGCCCCTGCCCGCGGAACGCGGTTTGCGCGCCGCGTCGGGCCGCTTGTTATCAGGGCGCTTGCTCATGGTGCGACTGCCAGGGAGCGGCGTTCGATGACGGCCTGCGCCAGCGTGCCGCTGTCTACATGCTCGAGTTCGCCGCCGACGGGCAGGCCGCGCGCGATGCGGCTTACCTTGAGGTCACGCGCCAGCAGCAATTCGGCGATGTAGTGCGCGGTCGCCTCGCCTTCCATCGTAAAGTTGGTTGCGACTATGACCTCGCGCACCTGGCCGTCATCGGCGCGTTTGACCAGGCGGTCGAGATGTATGTCCTTGGGGCCGATGCCGTCGAGCGGCGACAGCCTGCCCATCAGCACGAAATACAGGCCCTGGTAGCACTCGGCCTGCTCCATCATCAGCATGTCGGCGGGCGTCTCGACAACGCACAGCAGGCGCGCATCGCGCCGTGGTGAACGGCACAACGTGCAGATCGGCTCTTCGGTAAAGGTATTGCAGCGCTCGCAGTGTTTGATGACCTCGAGCGCGCGTCCAAGCGCCGCCGCGAGGCGTGCCGTCCCAGTATGGTCGCGTTGCAGCAGGTGATAGGCCATGCGCTGGGCGGACTTCGGGCCGACGCTGGGCAGGCAGCGCAGCGCCTCGATCAATTCCTCCAGGCTGGAAGGATATTTCAAAACGGCAGCTTCATGCCCGGCGGCAGACCCATGCCGGCCGTCATACCGCCCATTTTTTCCTGGGTCGTTGCTTCGACGCGGCGCACCGCGTCGTTCATCGCCAGCGCGATGAGGTCTTCCAGCATGTCCTTGTCGTCTTTCATCAGGCTGGCATCTATCGTCACCCGCTTCACTTCGTGACGGCAGGTCATCACCACTTTCACCATGCCTGAACCGGACTGGCCTTCGACTTCTATCGTCGCCAGCTCCTCCTGCATGCGTTTCATGTTTTCCTGCATTTGCTGGGCCTGCTTCATCAGCCCCGCCAAGCCGCCTTTCATCATGACTTGCTCCTCATTGCAATGGTTTGATGGTGGATGGCAAAACGCGCGCGCCGAAGTTCTCGATCAGGTCGCACACAAAGGGATCGCCGTCGATTGCCGCCGCTGCGGTGTTCTGTTTTTGCTCGTTCTCGCGGCCGCGGATTTCCGCCAGCGTGTTGCCGTTGCCCGGCCCCACGCCTATTTCCAGCTTTACCTTGCCGCCCAGATGCTGTTCAAGTGCCTGCCTGAGGCGCTCTACATAAGCGCGGTCGTTCAGATGGCGCTGGGCATGCTGCACCCGCAACTGGATATGACCGTCCTGCCATGCGATCAGTTCGCAATTGTGCGCGAGCATGCGCTCCATGCCTGACAGCGGCATGCGATTGATCAACGTATTCCAATCGCCGTCAAACTGCTTTTTTTTTAAATCGGGCGCGGACGCCGTTGAGGCAGCTGCAGATGCCGATGCAGGTGCAGGTGCCGATGCTGGTGTCGGTGCCTGGGCGGGGGCGCGCGCCGGGACGGCGGCAACGCCCTGCTTCGCCACGCCGCTGGTGCCGGGCATGAATGCAAGCATGCGCATGAGGGCCATCGTGAAGCCGGCATAGTCATCGGGCGCGAGCCCAATGTCCTGGCGGCCATTCAGCGCAATTTGATACAGCAACTGGATTTCTTCGGCGCCAAACGCGGCCGCCAGCGCCATGACGGTGGCGTGCCCGGGATCGTCGACAGCTATCGCCTGCGGCACGGTCTGCGCGAGCGCGATCCGGTGCAGCAGCGTGGCCAGGTCCTGCAGCGCGATTTCGAACGACAGACTGCGCTCCGCCATGCGGTCGGCGACGGCAATCAATGCCGCGCCATCCTGCTGCTGCAGCGCCTGCAGGATATCGCGCAGATAGTCCTGATCGACGCTGCCCAGCATGGCACGCACCGACTGCTGCTCGACTTTGCCGCCGCCGTGCGCAATCGCCTGGTCGAGCAGGGAGAGGCTGTCGCGCATGCTGCCATGCGCGGCTCGCGCCAGCAGTGTCAGAGCTTCGTCTTCGCCGGGCACTTCTTCCAGAGCGAGAACTTTTTTGAGCTGCTCGCGGATCTGCCCCTGCGGGATCTGCTTCAGGTTGAACTGCGGGCAACGCGACAGCACGGTGACCGGGATTTTCTGCGGGTCGGTGGTGGCGAGGATGAATTTGACGTGGCCCGGCGGCTCTTCGAGCGTTTTCAGCATCGCGTTAAACGCGCTGCGCGAAAGCATATGCACTTCGTCGATGATGTAGACCTTGAAACGGGCGCTGGTTGGGGCGTACGGCGCGTTCTCCAGCAGATCGCGCATATCTTCAACTTTGGTAGTCGATCCCGCGTCGAGTTCTATGAGGTCGATAAAGCGTCCGGCATCGATTTCAGTGCAGGCGCCGCATTTGCCGCAGGGTGTCGCCGTAATGCCGGTTTCGCAGTTGAGCGCCTTGGCGATGATGCGCGCCAGCGTCGTTTTGCCGACGCCGCGCGTGCCGGTAAACAGGTAGGCGTGATGCAGGCGCTGCTGCGTGAGCGCGTTGGTCAGCGCTCTTACGACGTGCTCCTGGCCGACCAGTTCGGCAAAGGTCTTGGGGCGCCACTTGCGGGCGAGAACCTGGCTCACTGCTAGAAACCGTCAGCGCGGGCAAAACGAACGGGCGATCCCGGATTCATGACAGGCGGCCAACGCCACTGGGAATCAGAAATGGTATTGCAGGCGCAGTTCGTGAAAATTGATGCCCTGGTTGGGGCCCTTGAGACCGGCGTTCGACAGATGCTGATAGCGATAACCGAGGTCATAGCGGCCTTTATCGCCGAAACGCAGGCCGGCGCCGACGTGGTCGCCGAACTGGAAGCTGGTGCCAAACTGGCGCTGCGGACTGATCGACGTCGCGGACAAGAAGTGGAAACCCACGCCCAGTTCAACGTAAGGAGAAACCGTCGACAACGTGGTCTGCTGGATACGGAACACCGGCGTGAAACCGATATCCAATATGCTTTTATGCGTCTTGGCAACACTGTTGTTGCTCCAGTAGCCGAAATCCGATTCCCAATAACCGCCCAGATGCCAGTTTCCCGCTTCAACCAGCTTCTTGTTCCAGTCCCATTGCACGCCGACGCGGCCCATATTGACGTTCGCGTTCGAAGAATCCGAGTGGCCGTAGAGGATCGATATGCCGTCTATGGCATGGACGGCGGGGCTGGCTGCGAGCAGCACAGCGGCAATCAGGCATTTTGCGTTTTTCACTGTAGGTCCTTGGCGCATCGTTGAATTTTCAAGCGTATCGCTATGATATCGCAAAAGAAAAAGGGTGGCGAGCCTTGTCCCCGGCACTTGCAGAGAATAGCTTTGGCTGCTTCCTTCCGGACCTGACCAGGTTCACTACCGTGCAATGCGGGGGGGCCCGCCATTGTTCGTTTGCCGCAAGCTCAACTTTGCGGCCCGGCTGCCATTATGCCCGTAGTTACGGCCGACAGCGAGTGCCAAATGCCGCCTCCGCGCCACGCTGTCCGGGGGCGTTGCAACAGGGGCGCGTGATACAATTTTCAGCACTTGGCCGCCGACAAAACCGGCCATCAACGCAACTCATCGGAGGACAGCATGGCGACGCAGACCATCGAATCGGTGTTGAATGAAACACGCACGTTTGCGCCGGACGCCGGGTTCGTCAAGCAGGCCAACATCTCGGGCATGGATGCTTATAACAAGCTGTGCGCCGAGGCCGACCAGGATTTCACCGGTTTCTGGGCGCGGCTTGCGCGCGAACACGTGCTGTGGAAAAAACCCTTCACCCAGGTCCTTGACGAGTCGAATGCGCCCTTCTTTAAATGGTTCGCCGACGGCACGGTCAACGCCTCATACAACTGCCTCGACCGCCACCTGCAGTCACAGCCTGACAAAGTCGCGATTATTTTCGAAGCGGATGACGGCAAGGTCAGCAAGATCACATACAAAGAACTCTATCGCCGCGTCTGCATGTTGGCCAATGGCCTGAAAAGCCGCAATATCCAAAAAGGCGACCGCGTACTGATCTACATGCCGATGTCAGTCGAAGCCGTCGTCGCCATGCAAGCCTGCGCGCGCATAGGCGCGATCCATTCGGTCGTGTTCGGCGGGTTCTCCGCGAAAAGCGTGCAGGAGCGCATCATCGATGCGGGTGCCGTGGCCGTGCTGACCGCCGACGAGCAGATGCGTGGCGGCAAGCCGATCGCACTCAAAGCCGCGGTCGACGAAGCGCTGACTCTCGGCGGCTGCGATTCGATCAAGAGCGTGATCGTCTACAAGCGCACCGGCGGCAGCGTGAAGTGGGATACCGGGCGCGACGTGTGGCTGCACGATCTCGTCAAAGACCAGTCGGACACGTGCGAACCGGAATGGGTGGAAGCCGATCATCCGCTGTTTATTCTGTACACCTCGGGTTCGACCGGTAAGCCCAAGGGCGTGCAGCATTCAACCGGCGGCTATCTGCTGCACGCGATCCTGACCATGAAATGGACGTTCGACTACAAAGCGAGCGACGTCTTCTGGTGCACCGCCGACGTCGGCTGGGTCACCGGTCATACCTACGTCTGCTACGGGCCGCTCGCCGTCGGCGCCACCGAAATCATATTTGAAGGCGTGCCGACCTATCCCGACTCCACGCGGTTCTGGCGCATGATCCAGGACCACAAGGTCAGCGTGTTCTACACGGCGCCGACCGCGATCCGTTCGCTGATCAAGCTCGGCGCCGATCTGCCGAAAAAATTCGATCTGTCGTCGCTGCGCCTGCTCGGCACCGTGGGCGAACCCATCAATCCCGCAGCGTGGATGTGGTACCACGAAACGGTCGGCCAGAAACGCTGCCCCATCGTCGATACCTGGTGGCAGACGGAAACCGGCGGTCACATGATTACGCCGCTGCCCGGCGTGGTGAGCACCAAGCCCGGCTCGTGCACCCTGCCCCTGCCCGGCATCATGGCCGCCATCGTCGATGAAGCCGGCCACGACGTCGAAAAAGGCAAAGGCGGCTTTCTCGTCATCAAGCGTCCCTGGCCGTCGATGATACGCACCATCTGGGGCGACCCTGAGCGCTTCAAAAAATCCTATTACCCGGACGACTTCAAAGGCAAGTATTACCTTGCCGGCGACGGCGCCAACCGCGATCTCGACGGTTATTTCTGGATCATGGGACGCATCGACGACGTGCTGAACGTCTCGGGACACCGGCTAGGCACCATGGAAATCGAATCGGCGCTGGTCTCCAACCCGCTGGTCGCCGAGGCGGCAGTCGTCGGTCGTCCCGATGAACTGACGGGCGAAGCGGTCGCCGCGTTCGTGGTCTTGAAGCAGGCGCGCCCGACCGGCGCGGACGCGAGAAAAATTGTCAAGCAGCTGCAGGACTGGGTCGGCAAGGAAATCGGGCCCATCGCCAAACCCAAAGACATCCGCTTCGGCGACAACCTGCCGAAAACGCGTTCGGGGAAAATCATGCGCCGGCTGCTGCGCTCGATCGCCAAGGGCGAGGAAATCACGCAGGACGTATCCACGCTGGAAAATCCGGCAATATTGCAGCAACTGAAGGAACCGATCGCCTGAGGCACGCGAGCATGTTGCTCCCGCCGCCCGTGCTTGCAACCATGAAACGACCCGGCATACACGGACAGCGGTTGATCGCGGCCTTCCTGTTCGGCTGCCTGCTGTTCAACTATCCGCTGCTGTATCTTTTCAACATCAACTACCGCTTGTTCGGTGTACCCCTGCTTTATGTCTACGCATTCGCCGCGTGGGGCCTGCTGATCGCGCTGACCGCCGCGGTCATCGAGCGCCGCACCGACTGAACGCGCGCCAGCGCCAGCCGAACCCATCATGCTTACCGGTTACGTCATCGTCCTGGCGTCGTTTGTCTACGTCGGGCTGCTGTTTGCGATCGCCTATTACGGCGACAAGCGCGCGGACGCCGGCCGCAGCATCATCGCCAATCCTTACATCTACGCGCTGTCGCTCGCCGTCTACTGCACGTCGTGGACTTTTTACGGCAGCGTCGGACGCGCAGCAACCAGCGGCATAGGCTTTTTGCCGATCTACCTGGGGCCGACGCTGATGGCGGTGCTGTGGTGGTACGTGCTGCTGAAAATGATACGCATCAGCAAGGCCAACCGCATCACTTCGATCGCCGACTTCGTAGCGTCGCGCTACGGCAAAAGCCAGTTGCTGGGCGGTCTGGTGACCGTCATCGCGGTGATCGGCATCGTGCCCTACATCTCACTGCAGTTGAAAGCGGTCTCCAACAGTTTCTCGATCATTCTTAAATACCCGGCCATCGCCACGCCCGACAGCCAGGCCACCATACCGCTGCTCACTGACAACACTTTCTACATCGCGCTGCTGCTGGCGATATTCACCATCCTGTTCGGTACCCGCCATCTCGACGCGTCCGAGCGCCACGAAGGCCTGGTCGCCGCCATCGCGTTCGAATCCGTGGTCAAGCTGCTCGCTTTCGTCGCAGTCGGTGTGTATGCGACTTATGTGCTGTACGACGGCTTTGCCGACATATTCACCAGCGCGATCGAATATCCGCAGCTCGCCAAGCTGCTCGACTTTGGCGGCAGCTCGGTGGATTACACGTCGTGGGCCTCGCTGACTTTCCTGTCCATGCTCGCGATCATGTTTCTGCCGCGCCAGTTTCAGATCGCAGTGGTCGAGAACGTCGATGAGCGCCATCTCAACAAAGCCGTGTGGCTGTTTCCGCTCTACCTGCTGATCATCAATATTTTCGTGCTGCCGATTACGTTCGCCGGAATGATGCATTTTCCGGCCGGCAACGTGGACGCCGATACTTTCGTGCTGAACCTGCCCATTGCGCAGCAGCAATCGCTGCTCACGCTGACTGTGTTCATCGGCGGACTCGCCGCGGCGACCGGCATGGTGATCGTCGAAACCATCGCGCTCTCAACCATGGTTTGCAACAACCTCGTCATGCCTTTGTTATTGCGGCTCAACATGCTGCATCTGCACAAGCGCGCGGACCACTCTTCCCTCATTGTCGGCATCCGGCGCGGCGCCATCGTCGGCGTGCTGATGCTCGGTTATGCTTATTTCCGCCTTGCCGGCGAGGCCTATGCGCTGGTCTCCATCGGGTTGATTTCATTTGCCGCCGTGGCGCAGTTCGCCCCGGCGATCCTGGGCGGCATGTTCTGGAAAGGCGCGACGCGGCTGGGCGCAATCTGCGGCCTGCTCGCCGGCTTCTTCATATGGGCTTATACGCTGCTGCTGCCGTCGTTCGCCAAGTCGGGCTGGCTGCCTTTCGCCTTTGTCGAGCACGGCATTTTCGGCGTTCATATACTGAAACCGCTGGAACTGTTCGGCCTGACCGGGCTGGACGACATCACGCATTGCCTGTTCTGGAGCATGTTCTTCAACATCGGCGCCTACATCAGCATATCGCTCGTCACCAAACAAAGTTTCGCCGAACAGGTCCAGGCCGCGCTGTTTGTCGACGCGCACAGCGAGCCGCGGCTGCAGCGCGCGGAATCATTGCGGGGCGATGCGTCGGTCAACGAATTGATCACGCTGGTGGGGCGTTTTCTCGGCCAGCGCCGCGCGCACGATGCATTCGCCGCCTATGCGCTCAAATGCGGCGCCAAATCCGCCAAGGAACTCAAGCCCGATGCCGAGTTGATCCATTTCGCCGAAACGCTGCTCGCCGGCGCGATCGGCGCCGGCTCGGCCAACGTCGTGGTCGCCTCTGTCGTGCAGGAAGAGCCGCTGGGCATCGACAAGGTGATGAACATCCTCGACGAAACCTCACAGGCGCTCGCCTACAGCCGCCAGCTCGAGCAAAAATCGCATGAACTGGAAATCGCCACCACCGAATTGCGCACCGCCAACCAGCGCTTGCAGGAACTCGACCGCCTGAAAGACGATTTCGTTTCAACCGTCACACATGAACTGCGCACGCCGCTGACTTCGATACGCGCATTTGCCGAGATACTGCACGACAACCCGGCGCTGGAACTTTCCCAGCGCGCAAAATTTCTCGGCATCATCACGCGCGAATCCGAGCGCCTCACGCGGCTGATCAACCAGGTGCTCGACCTCGCCAAAATAGAATCCGGCAACGCCGAGTGGCACACCGGGGAAATCGACGTACGCGAAGTGATAGAAGACGCCGTGTCGTCGACCAGCCAGATGTTTTCCGACAAGAACATCGTACTCGAACTCGCCTTGCCGGCCGACCTGCCGACCATCAACGCTGATCGCGACCGCCTGCTGCAGGTCATGCTGAACCTGCTGTCAAACGCGGCCAAGTTCTGCCGCGACGACGGCGGCCGCGTCAAGGTGTCCAGCACCCTGCTGGCGGACGGCCTGCGCGTACAGGTGACTGACAACGGCATCGGCATCAGCGCGGACGACCAGCGCGTCATCTTCGAAAAATTCCGTCAGGTCGGCGATACGCTGACGCAAAAACCGCAGGGCACCGGCCTCGGACTGCCGATCTGCCGCCAGATCGTCCATCACTTTGGCGGCCGGCTGTGGGTCGACAGCGTGTCCGGCCAGGGCGCGACGTTTTCGTTCGTGTTGCCGCTGCTGCGCGCCGGCGCGACGCCAACGCCTGCTGCCGCTGCGCCCCGCAGGTTCGGCACCTGAGCGGAACGTTGACAACCCCGCCCGAGAGAATTCTGGTCGTCGACGACGAGCCGAATATCGCTTTATCGCTGGAGTTTCTGCTGAAGAGCAAAGGCTACGAGGTGGCGATCGCGCAAACCGGCAGCGACGCTCTCCAGCAGGCGGCAACGTTTCGCCCCCAACTCGTGGTGCTCGACGTGATGCTGCCGGTAATCGATGGGTTTGAAGTGTGCCGGCAATTGCGCGCCGATCCGGCGCAGCACGGCGTCAAGATACTGCTGCTGACGGCGCGCGGCCGCGCCAGTGAAATTCAGCGCGGAATCGACGAAGGCGCGAATGCGTACATCACCAAGCCGTTCGCAACGCGGGATCTGGTCGCCAAGGTACAGCAGTTGCTGGCGGACGACAGCGCTTGATCAGCGCGCCAGATAATCGAGCAGATAGCCGCGCCCATACTGGGTACGCACGGTAATGCCGGCGCCTTCCAGTTTTTTGCGCAAGCGATGCACATAGACTTCGATGGCGTTGTGGCTGACTTCATGGTCATAGCTGTAGAGCTGTTCCACCAATTGCTCCTTGCTGACGAGCCGTCCGAAGCGCGTGAGCAACACCTCCAGCACGCTGGTTTCCTGCGCTGACAACGCCAGCGCCTTGCCGCTGACACTGGCGGCGCGCTGCACCGTATCGAAACTCAGTTCGCCATAACTGATGACGGGCGCGGCACTACCCTGCCCGCGCCGCAGCAGCGCGCGCACCCGCGCCTGCAATTCGTTCAGGCTGAAGGGTTTCACCAGGTAATCGTCGGCGCCGAGGTCGAGCCCGGTCACCTTCTCCTCGGGCTGCTCGCGCCCGGACAGGATGAGCACCGGCAGGGCCGCATTGCGCTGGCGCAGGCGCCGCAGCACCTCGAAACCATCCAGTTTCGGCAATCCCAGATCGAGTATCAGCAGCCCGAATACATTGTCCTTGAGCGCCTCGTCCGCCGCCGCACCGTTACTGACCCAATCCACCGCATAACCCGATTGCTCGAGCGAAAACCGCAATGCTTCCGCCAAAGAGGCATCGTCTTCGGTTATCAGTATGCGCATCGCTCAATTTCAACTGGAGTTGACGGGGAAGTATATCAACTATATGTTTCTATTGTATTTTGCGTTTTCCTCACAACCAAGCTGCGCAGCCGGCTAGTTGGTGACGATTCCTCAGCATCTGCTAAAATGCGCGCCATCCGGAGAGATGGATGAGCGGTTTAAGTCGCACGCCTGGAAAGCGTGTGTACGTCGCAAGACGTACCGTGGGTTCGAATCCCACTCTCTCCGCCAAATGTCAATGATTTAATAGAGCTTCTTACTGGAAGTAGTCCCTGTTCCCTCATCTGTTCCCTCATCACTCTTG
>CAMBSS010000099.1 GCA_945870465.1 Bordetella parapertussis
AGGCGGGTTCGTCACTATGCCACGCGGCGCGACCGACGGCTGGCTGTGGCCGTACTTCACGGAACGCAGCAAGCTTTTTGTCGCGCACCATTTCCGCAATGATCCGGTGGTCGACATGCACACGGTCGTCGCCTATATCGAATACTCGCGCTTTCCGCCGCTACCTGACCGCAATCGGGAAACCGCCACCTCTCCGGGGCTGTTGCGCGCGGCGCATCTGATCGGCTCCATCGCCGACCCGGACTTCAACATCAAGACCAAGTCGCTGCTGGTGGAGCTCGAGGAATCGGGCATGACCCAGTTGCTCGGCTACTCGGACATCGCTGGATTTCGCGCTGGTTTCCACGATCTGTTCTGGCTGTCAATGTATCCGCTCGTTGCGGAAGGCCTGAAATTGCTTGACCTGACCGGCGAAGGCCGTGAACTCGTCACCCATTTGCAGGCACATCTTTTGATTGAAGATAACGCGCCTAAAGTAGCGTGACACCGCGGTTTCGCCAGTTGCGGCGGCGGTGAAATCGCGGCGGCGCGCGCGCGGGGATATGGAGTTATGCCTGGCAAGTGCGTTACTATCATCGGCATGTCCGCACGCAATTTTTCCCGATTTTCTGCGCACCGGGAATACCGCCCAATCCATCGATACCCGAACGTGTTACGCGCCAGTGCAGAATGCCCGATGAGGTTTTGCACCGCCCCCGGCGTCCGGACTTAACGGCCCACCACCTGCGCGATCATGTACCGTAAATACTTCGGCCTCGGCGAAGCGCCATTCTCCATCGCGCCCGACCCCCGCTACCTCTACATGAGCGAGCGCCACCAGGAGGCGCTTGCCCATCTGCTCTATGGCATCAGCGGCGACGGCGGATTCGTGTTGCTCACGGGCGAAGTCGGCGCGGGAAAAACGACGATTTGCCGCTGCCTGCTCGAACAGATCCCGCCAAATTGCGACATCGCTTATATCTTCAATCCCAAGCTCACGGTGGAAGAATTGCTGTCCACCATCTGCACGGAATTTGGCGTCGCCTATCCGGCCGGCCGCACGACTGTCAAAACATTTGTCGACAATATCAACGCCTATCTGCTCGATGCGCATGCCCGCGGCCGGCAAGCGGTACTGATCATCGACGAGGCGCAAAGCCTGTCGGTGGACGTTTTGGAGCAGATGCGGCTGCTCACCAATCTTGAAACCAACCAGCGCAAGTTGCTGCAGATCATTCTGGTGGGCCAGCCTGAACTCGCCGAAATGCTCGCACGGCCCGAGTTGCGACAGCTCGCGCAGCGCATCGTTGCACGCTATCACCTCGGGGCGCTGGCGAAGTCGGAAGTCGCCGCCTATGTGCGGCACCGCCTGGAAATTGCCGGCGCGCAGCAACCGCTATTCCCTGCATCGCTCACCGGCCGGCTATTCAGCCTTAGCCAGGGCGTGCCCCGCCTCATCAATGTGCTATGCGACCGGGCCTTGCTCGGCGCTTACCTGCAAGGCCGGGAGCGGGTCGACCGGACGACGCTGACGCAAGCAGCACGCGAAGTGTTTTTTCAGCCTGTTTCGCGCCGCCGCCGGCTGCTCGATTTTTTCTCGATTGGGACAAATCCCTCGCAAGTTACGGCACCGGCGCTGCCGGTTCATCATCCGGCGTCGCTGGACAAGCAACCCGCGCCCCAACCTCACATCGTGAACTCTGCGGGCGGTGCGGATTTGGCCCGGCTTGCGGTGACTGCGCCGGGCGCGGCATCGTCGGCCCCTTTGACGGACGACGCGGCATGGCTGGCCGCCCATCCACGCGTGCACAGCAAAACTGTGGCTTACGCTGCATTATTCCGGGCGTGGGGGGCGGCGTATCGAAAGGCCGCTACAGGTTCGCAGGCAGCGCAACTCGGGTTGCGCTGCCACGCCGCGCGCGGCGGACTCGACGAACTGCGCGCTCTTAATCGGCCGGCAATACTGCGCCTGCGCGACCGCAAGGGCCGGGAGTTCTATGCGACATTGACGGCGCTTGACGACACCACCGCCACCTTCGACGTCGGCGCTACTTCGCAGTCGATTACCACGCGCACCCTGGCGACCCAGTGGACCAGCGATTACACGATGCTGTGGCGACTGCCGCCATCTGTGCGCGAAAATATCTGGCCCGGCGAACGCGGGCCGGCGGTCCAATGGCTCCACCGGCAATTGGCATTGGCACAGGGCACGGCGGAAGTGACGGCGGAAGATCAGGTGTTCGACGACGTTATGGTAAGTCACGTGAAAACTTTTCAGCGTGCCCACGGACTGATACCCAACGGCGATATTGGCATGCAGACTTTAATGCGCCTGACCAGTTTGACGGACCCAACGGCGCCGTCGCTGATACGCACACAAGTGAAGGATTAGTCTGGTGTCGTACATTCTCGATGCGCTCAGAAAATCCGACCAGCTGCGACAGCGCGGGCTGACGCACACGCTGCAAACCGACTACTTGGCAGCGCACGCATCGCGGCGGCCGCCGTGGTTGGTTTATGGCGTGCCGGGGTTGATACTGGTCGGCGCGGGCATTTTGATCGGGTGGTGGCGTCCATGGCAAGTGCCGCAACCGGTTCCGCTCGCAAGTCCGCTCGCCGCCCAACCACTGGAAGCGGCGCCTCAACCGATCGCAACTGCGACTCCGATACCCGCGCAATCCATCATGTCGCAAAACGCACCCGAGCACGTGAAGGTTCAGACGCCCAGCGCCGGCACGGCACCCGCCACGGGTGCGGCAATCCCGCTAGCGGCTGCGCCCGTCACCCGCGCGGCTCCGGCGGCAGTAGCGCCAGAAAGCACCGTACTGGCCATAGCCGATTTGCCGGCCGCGCTGCGACAAGAGATTCCCGCCATGATTATTTCGGTTCATGCGTATTCGCCGCAACCGGCCAATCGCATGGTCAGCATCAACAATCTGCTGCTGCGGGAGGGCGGCAACCTGCCGCCCGGTCTCACGCTGAACGAGATCACGGCGGATGGCATGGTATTCAGTTACAAAGGCTACCGCTTCAGGCGCGGGCTGGGGAGCGCGGAATCCCGCTAGGCCCGCACGATTACGGCAGCCGCAATTCGTAGTTGCCGGCGCCGCGTTCCACCGCGATCATGCGCAGCAGCGGTTCGAGCTGCTCCCGCTGCTGTGGCGCAACGCGCGCAGTCGCCTGAAAAGCAGGCATAGCGCCAGTGGCCCATGTGCCGCTCCCGTCCAGTTGCAGCACACCGTCGAGGGTGCGCAGGACGGCCGTCATGGCAGCTCCCGGGTTCGCGAAACGCAACTCGTAATTGCCCAGCGGTGAGACCCGGGAGTGTATGGAACTCGCGGCGCGCCACAACACCGTCGCATTTGCTTGCACCGCGCCGCCTGCAATCACCAGCTCAACTATGTGCGCCTGCAAATCGCCGCCCAGACCGAACGGCGCAAGTTTCGGCAGCACGATGCCCAGGCTTGCCGCCGGCACACTGATATGTGCATCCGTCAGTTCGATACGCGATGGCGACAGCGAAACGACAAATCGCTTTGCCGGGGAATCCAACTCGACTTCACAGACAATGCGTCCGCTCAGCAACGATACCGGCGACAAATGCCAAGCGATAGATTTTGCAATCCTGGCCTGCCGCGATGCATCGAGCAATTCAACGCGGCCCGCGCCGGACCACGCCGTGCCCCGCGCTTCGGATAATTGCAGCCTGCCTGCGCTGGCACGCCGCAGAACGCCATCGACCAGCGTCGCCGGCGCGGTCGCAATGAGTATGAGCATGTACACAACCATCCCCACCGCAAGCCACCGCCCGCGCCTCATTGCCGTTTGGGACGGGCAAGAGTAGCAGCAATACTGACCATTCCCGGCGCGGCAAGCGCTTCGATCCGGCACGCATCCAGATGAATGTGTTGTGCTTCGAGGCCGGCGACCCACTCCAGCCAGTCGGCAAATGCAACGGCACCGAAGACGACCTTCACCAGGTTGGCGTCAACTGCTTCTGCGCTCACCAACGCCCGCGACAATTCGGCGCTGCCGGCCTGTGCCTGCACCAGCGCGCGCAAATCACCCTGCGACACCGTCATGGCTGGCGCTGCGCGCAACCGTTCGAACTCGACCGTCTGCCGCTCGAGAAGATCGGCGCGCGCGCGCAACGCCGGCACGCTGGCGAGCAATTCCGCACGCGACCTGTCCACTGTCTGCACGAGCCACAGGCTTAGCCCGCCAACCAGCAGAGCCGCCGATACCGCGATTAGCAGGCGCTCGCGCGGCGCACGTGCCAGCCAATACTGGTGACACCACAGCTGCAACGCGCGAACCTGAGCCGTCATGATGCACGCACCGTGACGACAAATGCGTTGCTGCCGCTGCGCGACGGGGTGACTGCAGCTTCAATATTGGCGCCACCTTGCAGCAATCGCGCAACGAACCGGCGCGTCGCGGCTTCGTCGATTCCGGAAAATTCGAGCGAAAGCCGCCCGTGCTCATAAGCCGCCACCCGCAGGCTACCCGCCGGCAGTTCTTTCAACGCGACCGCCACGTTCTCAATCATCGGCAAAAAATCACCGGCGTCGGCGATACCTGCAACCTGGCGTGCCGCGGCGAGCTTGCGGCGCATCTGAAGCGCGGGATCGACCACCGCGACGGCATCGGGAACCGCCGCGCGAAAACGCGCTTCCATTTGCAGGCGAAGTGCGCGTTGCTCGCCGCGCAGCATCGTCCAGTCCGTCACCAGTATGAGCGCGTGCAATGCCAGCGCGGCGCCCACCATCCACGCGGCCGGTCGCAGACGCGTGACGACTTTGCCGGACAGACGCCACGTCTGCCGTTTCTGCAGCAGATTCACGCCACCATCGTGCCGCGCGGTGCGCCAGTCCCAGACGCCGGCCTGCCGCAACGGCACACCGATTTCGCGTTGCCATGCGTCAAGATCGGGCGCCGCCGCGGATGCAATCGTATATACGGCAATCGCAGCGGGTGATTGAGCACCGCCCGCCGCGGCCTCGACCAAGAGACGTAACGCCAAAGGCGGCAAGCGCTGATCACCGGCATCGGTTGCCGCACCCTCGATGTCGCCGGTGCGCACGAAACCCTCGCGCCCATTCCACGCCAGAGTCCACTCCCCGGTTACACGCGGCAAAAGCAGCGTCTCGCAATGAACTTCATAGCTGTCGAAGCCGGCAGCATCAAGCGCGTCGAGCCAGTTTTGCAGGGCGTTCCTGTCCACCACCGCAAGCACGTCGGAATCGCCAGCTATGCCAAGCCAGCTTGCTTGATTGGCTTCCGGCTCGCCCAAAGTCTGATCCTCAACCGCGAAAGCAAGCACCGAACCTGCGCGGCGGCTCGCTCCCTGCGGCAGTTTCACGCGCGTCAGCAGGACTTCAGCGGCGGGAATTACGAGGTGGACGCGCTCGGCGCCGCGCGGCACATCCGCAAGCATGCCCTCGCCGTGAACCGACTTGCGCGCGACGTCAGAAAATGACCACCGGCAGCGGGGCGGCGCGGCTTGCAGCGAACAATAAATACGTAACAGGCTCATAAGGTTTTCCGCCAGACAACCGCCGGCCAGCCAGCGCCATCGCGCGCGAGCAATGCCGCGCCGCGCGCCTGCGCCTGGCCGAAATTGACATTCAGCGTAACGATAAAATATTGACTGGAAAGCACGACGCCCGACGCGGGCACCGCAAGCTTACCCGGAATCCGGCTGGCGAAATCCTCCACCGAGGTGAAATAAGCGCGCTCGCGCTGTGCCACGAGTGTACGGGCGACATCGAGATCCATGTCGTCGATCATCGCCGCCAGCACTTCAGCAGATGCTGTGTTGACGTTGATTTGCGTGTAGCGCGGGAGCGCCGTCACGAACGGCCGCAGACGTGCTCGCACCTGATCGTCAAAGCCCCGCACCAGCGCAAGTTCGGAAAAGTCTGTAAGCGGCTGGTTGGCGGCGAGATAAGGCGCTGGCATTGCAAGATAATAACTGTCTTCCGCACCGTTCGCCGAATGGGGCTCGTCGTCCGCATCGAGCCAATCCGCAAGTGCGTCCGCGAGTGCCGGCGACAGCCCCAATATCGACAGCAGACGGCAGAACCGCGCGAACTCCACGCGATTGATCCTGCCGCCCGCCACCAGATTGTTCAGGTTGAACGCGCCTTGCTGGTCTTGTATGTAACCATTGATTTCTCCGTTGTCGACGGGAACCGGCGCCGGCCGCAGGGCCCAGGCCTCGCCCAGATGATCAAGGTTGCTGGTGGCGCGATCGTCGCTCAGCACCGCACGCGCCCAATCGACCCCCGCGCGAACCAGGCCCTGTGCCTGTGTATGATCCGCCGTCAGTTCGCTCTGGCGGGACCACGTGCTCTGCGACACCATGATGGCGGTCGCCGTCATCGCAGCGAGCGCGACAACGCTCATCGCCAGCACAATGGCAACGCCGCGTTGCTGCGTCCTCACGATGATTTCAACTCAAATATGCGCACGATTTCCTCGCCCGACGCCAGCACAATACGCAACTGCACCGCCCGCGGGATCGGCGCATCCGCCGCAACGGCAGGCCACACGTCCACCCACGCCAATCCTGCATTGAGGTAACGCAATTCAAAGCGGGCCACGCCATTCAGCAGCGGATAGCGCGCGGGCACCGCGTTGGGTGCAATGTCCAGACCCGGCCACAACCACAACTCGATCTCCTGCTTTTCGTTCAGCGCATACGCCAACCGGCGCGCGGTATCCACGCCATCCACCGAAGCAAAGCGGCTGAACTCGACACGCGGTACTTGCGTTGTGCCCGGCATCCCGCGCCACGCGGGTGCGCCGCCGGCGGCTGTGCGCACCGCCCGCGGCATCGCAAGGTGCACGTCACGTTCGAATCTGGCAAAAAACGACGCCAGCGTCCGCCACTTGGCCGTTTCCTGCGCGACATGTTCACGCGTATCGATCACGGCGCCAAGACCACGGTAGGACATTAAGGCCAGCACCGAAAAAATAAAAACGACCGTAAGTAGTTCGATCAGCGTAAAGCCCGACGTCGCACTGCACTTTAATCTCATCTCGACCCGCCTTGCGCTTGCACCACGAAGCCGGACAATCTGGCCAGCGAATGCGCTTCCTCGGGCGTCGCGAACACAAAAACGTCAATGCGCCGAAATGCCGGACTCGGCATCGCCGTAACCTCTTCGCGCCATCTGAATTCAATACCGGCCTGATATTGTGTCCCACGCTGAATACCCAGCGGCAGCCACTCCCCGCGCGCGCGATGCTCGGCCAACAAATTCTCGGCAACCCAGCCGGCAAGCAGGCGTGCGCGCAACTCACCTACGCTGACAGTACCCTGCCCTGCCGCGCGCAGCGCCGCAAGCAATGCAACCGCAATGATGGCGAGCGCAACCATCACTTCAATCAGCGTAAAGCCCATCATGCCCTCAGAGCGCCGGCGCACCATGCGCTGCCCCCTCTCCGGCCACCGCACGCACGCTGCCGCCGGCCGCGACCGCCACGGCGTAATGCTCCGCCCCCAATGCCAGGTTGATCGTGAAAACAATCGGCGGCGCATAGGGGATGAACTGTAAACGCCTCCCGCCCTGTGGCCGCATGTTTTCGACGCGCAGGTCCGCAATAGTCATTCCGGGCGGCAACGTGCGCTCGCGTAACAAATCGCTGTCGCGAATTTCCGACCACGTCTCGTCGCGCACGCGCCAAAACCGGTAGCCTTTTCCGTCAGCGCTCCAACCAATCGTCCTGCCGGTGAGGTTTGCTTCCGTCGCCGCAAAGTCGATGAGTTCGGCCAGCCGTTCGGCCTCGATCCGCAACAAACCGCGCGCATCAGGCCGCGTAACGACGCTGACCAGCCCCACCAGAATACCCATGATCAAAATCACCACCAGCATCTCGATGAGTGTGAAACCAGCGCCCGATCGCCTGCAGAATGTTCCGCCCATGCTCGCCAATTCGGACTACAGATTCCAGGAGCCGATGTCGGCGTCGTTGCCATCGCCACCGGGCGCCCTGTCCGCGCCGTAGCTGAAGACGTCGATCTCGCCATGCAGTCCGGGATTCAAATATTGATATTGGTTCCCCCACGGATCTTTCGGCAGGCGTTCAACATAGCCGCCGGTTTTCCAGTTCGGCGCAAGCGGCGCTGCGGAGGGTTTCTCAACCAGCGCCCGTAGCCCCTGCTCGGTGAGGGGATAACGCATGTTATCCAGGCGGTAGAGCTTCAACGCCTGCATGAGGCTCGCGATGTCTTGCCGGGCCGCAATGACCCGGGCTTCGTCCGGCCGGCTGATGATTTTGGGCACCACCAGCGCTGCGAGTATGCCGAGAATGACCACAACGATCATTACTTCGAGAAGCGTAAAGCCCGCACGCGCAACTGCCGGTGCAAACTGCCCCTTGTCTCCGCCGTATACCGCCATTTCACCACCCAAACTTTTACTCATGCCAGAACCTAAAATGCAAATCGCGGCTCCCAATCGCTTTCCACGCGCCGCGTCGAACGCACCAATATTGTAATCAGGACGGATCGAAAAATCGACTTTAAAGTATACTCTGAACCAATCAGTCCAACCCGAGCAGCACGGCCCGCCACCGCTTGGCGAATCGTGTAAAAAAGAGATGCCATGGGCGAATCGCCGGCGATACGATCGAATTTTGCGCAATCGACAATAGTGTTGTCAGCGACGCTCGCGGCGCTGACGCTGTTATGTTTTGTGCTCGCCTACTGGACATGGGTATGGCTTGCCCCCGCGGCAGCACCGCGCGCGCGCGCCGTTGAAACACCGCGCCACATCGACGCAGCGTACGGCCTGTTCGGCGGCGCACGGCGCAGTCAGACTGCGGCGGCGCCGAACGCACTCGCGATTCGCTTGCTGGGTGTTGCCGCTGCGACTGGCGGCAAAAGTGGCTACGCAATCGTGCAACTCGACACCAACAAAGTGCTCGTCACCCGCGAGGGCGCGGAGATTGCGCCCGGCATCCGCTTGGCAGAAGTGCGGCCCGGGCAGATAAATCTGGAGCGCAACGGCGTTCGTGAAACACTGGTATTACATGACAAAAACACCCGCGCGCGCCAGACGGGTGCGCAACCTTAGTAAAACGCACGAGAAGGATCACTCACTTGACGCAGCAATTATCGACCATCAATGATGATGCGTTGCGCACCGGCGCGACGCCGGAGCCGATTATGAATTGCAACGTTTACGCACGAACTGCAATACTCTGCCTGAGCATGCTGCTCTCGCCGGGCAGCGCCTGGACCGCCGACCGCCCCGCGCGCGCGGCCGCTGCCGATGTCGTCACCCTCAACTTCGTCAATGCCGACATCGAAGGCGTGGTCAAAGCGGTCGGCGAAATCACCAGCAAAAACTTCCTGCTCGATCCGCGCGTTAAAGGCACGGTCAATATCATCTCGGCGAAACCGATATCGCGCGCGCTGGTGTATGACGTGTTTTTGTCGGCTTTACGCCTGCAAGGCTATGCCGTGGTCGAAAGCCGCGGCATCCTTAAAATAGTTCCCGAGAGCGATGCCAAACTCAATCCAAGCCCGACTTTCGGCCCGGATGAGAAGGCACGGCCGGCCGGCGACCAGATCCGCACACAGGTGTTCACGCTCAAGTACGAATCAGCGGTGCAAATCGTGCCGATACTGCGCCCGCTCATCACCCCCAACAACACGATAGCCGCGCACGCAAACAACAACGCGCTCGTCATCACCGATTACGCCAGCAATCTGCAGCGCATCGAAAAAATCATCGATTCGATCGATCAGCCGAGCGGCAGCGACGGCATCGTGATTCCGCTCAAATACGCTTCCGCACTCGACGTTGCGCAAACCGTCAACCGCCTGTTTGCCGAGGCCGGACAGGCTCCGGGCGGCACTGCCGGGAGCGATTCCATGCAACGGATGGTGGTCGTTGCGGACCCTCGCTCGAACAGCCTGCTTGCACGCTCGGATAATCCATCACGGCTTGCGAAGCTGCGTAACCTTGTCACGCTGCTGGACGTCCCGACCAGTGCGGCGGGAAACATGCATGTTGTGTTTCTGAAAAATGCCGAGGCCGTGAAAATTGCAGAAACCCTGCGCGCGATTTATCAAGCCGGCGGCACTTCGGCCCTGCTGCGACCGGCCGCGGCCCCCATGACCGCACTCGGCGCCTCGCTCGCGCCGCCTGCAACCGGTGGTGCGTCCGCTTCCTCAAGCGCCCCCGGGATGACCGGTTCGTCACAGATGCAGGGGCAAGCGGTTGCGCCGATTCCATTCTCGGCGCAATCGCCTGCAACCGCACCGGGAATCATCCAGGCAGATGCCGCCACCAATTCCATTGTTATCACTGCGCCCGACGCCATTTACAACGATCTGCGCGCCGTCATAGAAAAACTCGATTCCCGGCGGGCGCAGGTCTTCATCGAGGCATTGATCGTCGAGGTCACTGCGAGCAAAGCCGCCGAGTTTGGCGTTCAATGGCAGGACCTCAGCGGAACCGGCGCCACCACGACGTCGCCCGCCAGACTGTTTGGCGGGACGAATTTTGGCGGGACCGGCCAAAACATTCTGGGCATTGCGAAAAACCCGCTGTCCGCCGGCACCGGCTTGAACGTCGGCATTATAAAAGGCGTGGTTAATATACCGGGCCTCAACGGCCAGGTGCTCAACCTTGGGATGCTGGTGCGCGCGCTGGAGAATGACAACAACGCCAACATTCTTTCCACGCCGACGCTTTTGACGACCGACAACGAAGAGGCCAGGATTCTGGTCGGCCAGAACGTACCGTTCATTACCGGCCAATACGCACTGTCGGGCGCATCTACGACGCCTACGCCGTTCCAGACCATCGTGCGCCAGGATGTGGGTATTCAACTGCGCATCAAGCCGCAAATCTCGGCCGGCGGCACGGTTCGCTTGCAGATTTATCAGGAGGTCTCGACTGTTGTGGACAATACCAATCCGGCGGGCCCGATCACAAACAAGCGTTCGGTCGATTCGATGGTATTGCTTGATGACGGCCAGATCGCAGTGATCGGCGGGTTGATCCAGGATAACGTAAACGACGTGGTTTCCAAAGTTCCGGTTCTGGGCGACCTGCCGTTGCTCGGCGGCTTGTTCCAGTACAAAACCCGCTCGCGCACCAAGACCAATTTGATGGTGTTCCTGCGGCCGACAGTATTGCGCGATGGCGCACAGTTGAACTCGCTCACCAGCGAACGGTATGACTATATTCGCGGTGAACAGGCGAATGCCCGGGCCCAGTCGGCCGCCAGTCCCGTATTGCCGACGGTCGAATCTCCCATGCTGCCAAATTTGCCGTCTGCCGGTTCCCCGCGCCTGATCAAGTCTGAATAGCCCGCGATGGCCCACAAATTGACGGGCGCGGTTAGCTATAGCTTCGCCAAATTGAATGGCGTCGTGGTTACATCACACACAGAGGACGCCGCCGAAGTCGCGGTCCGCGCTGATGCGCGCCCGGGAGCGCTCGCCGAAGTGCGACGCGCGCTCGGTGTGCCTTTCAGTGCGCGCCGCGTGGATGCCGCCGAGTTCGACGCATTGCTTGCGAAGTTGTTCGACGGCTCCGACACTGGCGCCGTTGCGCTCGCCGGAGACCTTGCCCAGGACATCGATTTGTCCAGGTTGCTGCAAGAGATTCCCAAGATCGCGGACCTGCTGGAAAGCCAGGACGACGCGCCGGTCATCCGCTTGATCAATGCGCTGTTTACGCAGGCGTTACGCGACAACGCGTCCGACATTCATATTGAACCGTTCGAGACCCGCTCGGTAGTACGCTTGCGCATCGATGGCACGCTACGCGACCTGCTCGAGCCGGCGCGCGCGCTGCACGCGGCCATCGTCTCGCGCGTCAAGATAATGGCCCAACTCGATATTGCGGAAAAGCGCTTGCCCCAGGATGGCCGCATTACACTGCGGGTCGCCGGCAGGCCGATCGACGTTCGGGTATCGACGATACCGACGGGCCACGGCGAGCGCGTTGTACTGAGATTGCTCGACAAGCAGGCCGGCCGACTCGACCTGACGCGCCTCGGCATGGACGATACAACGCTCGCGCAAATCGACCAGTTGATTCGCGAACCACATGGCATCGTGCTCGTCACGGGACCGACCGGCTCTGGAAAAACGACGACGCTGTATGCGGCCCTCTCGCGCCTCGACGCGGCATCGCTGAACATCATGACCGTCGAAGACCCGATCGAATACGATCTCGACGGAATCAGCCAGACGCAGATCAATACGCGCATCGAGATGAGTTTCGCACGCGCGTTGCGCACCATATTGCGTCAGGATCCCGACGTGATCATGATCGGCGAGATTCGCGATCTTGAAACCGCGCAAATCGCCGTGCAGGCAAGCCTCACCGGCCACCTCGTATTTGCGACACTGCACACCAACGATGCCGTGAGCGCCGTTACACGGCTGGTCGACATGGGCGTCGAACCGTTCCTGCTTGCGTCCAGCCTGATCGGCGTAGGCGCCCAACGACTCGTCCGCAGGCTCTGCGTCGATTGCCGAAAATCCATCACGCCCACCTCGGCACAACTGCACACTCTGGGGTTCACCCCGACCGCCGGCACCGTTTACTCGGCACAAGCGTGCGCTGCCTGCAATCGGTCCGGCTATCGAGGCCGCACCGGCATTTACGAATTACTGACTGTAGACGATGGCCTGCGTCGATTGATTCACGACCGGGCGTCCGAGCAAACGCTGCGTGAGCACGTGGTGAATTCGGGCATGCGTTCATTGCGCGAAGATGGCATGCGCTGGGTGTCGCAAGGGGTGAGCAGCCTTGAAGAAGTCGTGCGCGTGACGCGCGAATAGCCGCGATAATGCCGGCAATTCGCTACGAAGCTATGGATGCGGCCGGACGCAAGGTGTCCGGCGTGCTGCAAGCCGATACGCCGCGCCAGGCACGCGTGCAGTTGCGTGCGCAAGGACTGCTGCCTGTCACCGTCGATCAGGTGCGCGCGCCGGACCGCCGGCAACTCGCATGGACTCGCGGGATCTCCACTGCGGAATTGAGCCTTCTGACACGACAGATGGCGACATTGCTCGATTCCGGCCTGACGATGGAGCAAACCCTGAATGCGCTCATCGAGGAGGCTGCTACCCCGCTCACGCGCGAGATATTGAACGGCGTGAAAGCCGAAGTGACGTCGGGGCAAACGGTGGCCGCCGCGCTCGGCAACTATGGCAACAGTTTTCCGGATTTTTACTGCGCGCTCGTCCACGGTGGCGAGGAGTCGGGCGCGCTGCCCACGATATTGCAGCATCTGGCCGATTATCTCGACGTGCGGCAGGCTCTGAAGCAGAAAACCGGCCTTGCACTGCTGTATCCGATCCTGGTCACCGTGGTCGCGGTGGCCATCGTCACCGGCCTCCTGGTCTACGTGGTGCCGCAAGTCGTGCAGGTGTTTCAGCAATCGCGCCAGAGTTTACCGATACTCACCCGCGCGCTCATCGCGCTGAGCGATTTTTTGCGTGCGACCTGGCCGTATCTGGTGGTTGGCCTGATCGGCACGCTGCTGGCCATGCGCGCGGTTTTGCAGCGCGCGGAACCGCGCCGCCGCTTTGACGCCTTGCTCCTGCGCACGCCCTGGCTCGGGCCGCTCATACGCAGCGTCAATACGTCGCGCTTCGCGAGCACACTCGCCATTCTGGTCGGCGGTGGCGTGCCCCTGCTGAGCGCACTCAATTCCGGCGCGCGCGTAGTAACCAATGTCATTATGCGAAATGCCATTGAACTCGCCATTGAGCGCGTGCGCGAAGGCTCCAGTCTCGCGCACGCCCTCGGTGCGACGCGGGCATTTCCACCGCTGCTGACCCACCTCATCGCCAGTGGCGAGATCAGCGGAAAGCTGCAACAAATGCTGGAGCGCGCGGCGCGCCTCGAGACTCAGGCTCTCGAACGGCGGCTGACGGTTTTTCTCACATTGATCGAACCGTTGATGATTCTGGCAATGGGCGGTGTCGTGCTGCTGATCGTCCTCGCCATCCTGCTGCCGATTATCGAGATCAACCAGCTCGTACGCTGACGCATGTCCTGCACGCAGAAAACCCAAACCGCAATGCAGCGATAGCGACGACCAGCAGCACTTGCAACGAGCGGTCGTAAGGTCAAAAAATCAGTCCGCGCCAACTCCCGGAAAACCAACAGCCTATTAGAAACTTATTTGGCCGCGTAGGTGATGAACTCTTCCGGACTGACGCGGATCGCAGCGCCGGTCGGACATGCGCGCACGCAAGCCGGGCCGCCCGACAAACTTTTGCACAGGTCGCACTTGACGGCTTTCTTGCCCATCTCGGCGTCGTGGTAATGCGGTTCGCAGCCGGGTTCGGTCGTCATTCCCGTCATCAACCATGCCCACAAACTCGGCACCTGCCGCTTCGGGTCGACCTGTGCCAACTGAATCACGCCATACGGGCAATTACGCACGCAATTGCCGCAGCCGATACAGGTCGATTCGATGAACACCTCGCCGTTCGGATTGCGGTGAATCGCATCGGGCGGGCAATCTTTCATACAGTGCGGATTCTCGCAATGCCGGCATGAAGTCGGAACGTGTATGTTCGCGAACGTCGGGCCGGCCTGGCGATCCAGCCGCGAGGTGCCGTCGTGAACATCAGCGCACGCCTTTTCGCAATTGTCGCACCGCACGCACAGGCTCTCGTCGATCAGCAGCACGTCCGTGCCCTCGCCCAGCCCCTGGCCGATAAAAAAGCTGATCAGGCTGCCCGGATCCGGCTCGGTCTCGCGCTGCACGTTTTTCGACAGGCGCTCGAGTACGCGCGCCTCCATACCACCGCGCAACGTCTGGTTGCGGCTGAGCACTTCGTTAAACGTCTCGGCCAACAACATAATTGTTTCGCAATTGACCGCCGCGCGCGCCGTCGCCGAGCGCTTGGCATCCGACGACAGCAACGCCATCTCGCCGATATAGTTGCCCGCCGCGACGTACGATAGCACCACCTCTTTGCCGCCGAGGATGCGCGAAATCGTCACCGAACCGCGGCGTATGAGATGCAAGCCGTCCGCGACGTCGCCCTCCTTGAATATCGTAGTGCCCGCCGGATAGCTCTTGATCGTCGCGCCCCTGATCATCTCGTCCATGTCGGCTTCCGACACGAACGGCGCGATCTGCGTGCGCACCGCGCGCCGCAGCGACGTCTCGTCGATTTGACGACGCACCGACTCTATGCTCGCGATCAATTTCAGCATCGAACGCCGCGGCGTTTCAATCATTACGCAGCTGGCGCCGGCCCGCACCGTACTGGTTCGCCGACGACCGGACAATAGTCCCATCTCGCCGAAAAACTGGCCGCGCTTCAAACTCACCGTTTTGACCTTGCCGTCTTTGTCCGGCACTTCGATCAATACCTCGCCATCGACGATCGAATAAAACGAATTGGTGTAATCGTCCTTCTGGAAGATCGTTTCGCCGCTGGCGGGAGAGCGCACATCGCTGTCTATCATAAATTCGCGCAACTGCAGCGTGGTGAGGTCCTTGAACAGCGGGACGCTGGTCTGGATCAGCGCCAGCGCATCGGACACGTTTTTCGCGCGATTGAAATTCTTGAACTTGGCCTTCAACAGATCTTCGTCGGCCGGCTCCACCGGGTTGCCGAGTATGTATTCGACCACCTCGAAGCCCTGGTTCATCGCCTGCTTGATGAGCGGATAGCCGCCCAGCGCGCCAATGATAAAAAGCCCGGGCACGTTCGATTCGTAGGTCGCCGACACCTGCGGCACCGCTTCCATGGTCTGATTCGGGAACTGGATGCCGAAACTTTCAACCAGTTTGCGCGGCGGAATGGCGCCCAGCCGCGCAATCACACGGTTGCACGCAATATTCTCGAC
>CAMBSS010000100.1 GCA_945870465.1 Bordetella parapertussis
GAGGCGGAAGATCCGTAAAACCTCCGTCTATCGTCTATTCGCTTCTTCGTCTTTCCAGATTCTAAAGCCCGTCTATCGTCGATCGTCTATCGTCTCTCGCCCAGCGTCTCTCGGCGAATCACCTCTTCCGGCATTCCTTTATTTCTTGCACTCCGGAGTCGGCATCGAAAACGCGTCGAACTTGAAATTCAGGTTTTGCAGGTTCTTGCGCGCAGCCGGTTCCGTGGGCAGGCTGAACGGTTGTGCCCCGGCAATCGCCACCATGATCGCCGCATCGAATTCGGCGGCGCCGCTCGACTGCACGAGCGCCATCGCCTTGACATAGCCGTTGTCCTGCAGCACCACTTTGAGTTCGATGCGCTGCTTCGGCTTCACGCCGCACAGCGTGGAAATATTTTTGACGATGGCGGCGCGCATTCCCGTCAGGAACTGCTGCCGGTCCGCCTCGGGGTCGGCAGCGTGGGTCAGGGTGCTGGAGAGGGCAAGCGTAAAGAGGCAACTTCGGATAAATCGGCGTGCGTTCATCGCTTCCGTCAATCGGCTCTGAATATCAATTGACGAGTATAGGGTTCAATGGCGGGAAAGCCCAGCAACCGCTGTGCCCCGGAAAACTCAATCTGGTGGCGGCCCTGACGCGCGCTCCAGCTGGCAAGCCGGCGCGTCGTCATTTCGGCGCGGCGCCTTCAGGCAGGGCGATTCTTCCTTCGCTCTGGGTGGGGGCGCGTTCTGGCCGGCATTCGATGAGCAGCGTGGCAACCTGGGTCTTGTCGCGCAGCACGGCGAACCTGCGCGTGTGGCGTTCGTTGGAAAATATCGGGCGGCCCGCCGCATGCGAGCAACCCACGGCGTTGGGTTCCTTGCCTTCCGGCGACGGCCCGCCGTCTATCGATGCGCCGAGACAGTCGAAGTAGCGCACGGTTTCGTTCAACACGCGGTCGTCGAACCTGCGCTCGCGGTCTTCGGCCGCGCTCAACGTGCAGACGACGCCGCCATCGAATTCGTATTTGCCCACCTGATCGTTGTCCAGCGGTTGCGGCTTGTCGCCGCGCGTGTACGAAAGCGTAAAGCCGGCGTGCGGATCGCTGGCGGTGCGCGCTTTGCGTGTGGTTGAACTTGCGACATCGACCGACCACTTGTGGACGAGCGACGCGGGGTCTATGGTTTTATCGGCGGGTTCGGCCGCCGCCACTCCCGCCGTTGCCGGCTCTGCCGCTGTTTTTGATGGCTCCAGGGTAATCACATAGCCGGGGCCGAACACTGCTTGCAGCGCTGCTGGCATCGCGCGCCTTTCTTCGATAGTCAGCGCGCCGGCCAACGTCACGGTCTTGTCCTGCACCGTGAGTGCCAATTCCGCAATGCCGGTGAGCGCGGGCATGGCGTCCTGCAGCTTGCGCGGCCATTCGACGAGCCTGACCGTGTTGTCGACGGTGATGTGTACTTCGCCACCCTTGCCGTTCCCGGCCAGCGCCTGGCCGATGGCGAGCGTCAGATCGTGGCGGCTGCGCTCATCGCCCAGCATGCCGGTGACGATTACGGCGCCCTTGCTGTTGGCATAGATCTGCAGCGCAGGATCGGCGCTGCGCCCGCAGGCGGCGAGCGCGAGTATCCAGAACAAAACGGGCAGGTAGCGATCAGGCATACAGAATTGTTGCATGTATTGTGCAGAGCGCGGTCAACCGCGTTCAGGATTTTCCAGGCTGGAGCACGCTGCTGCCGCTCAGGAAATGTCGTGGAACACATGTTATATTCACCCGCCTGAGAGTGCCATAGCGCCGCAAACGACAGCCGGCGCTAGTATGCAGGGTGTCAAAAACGAGGAGAACCCGCCGTGCTTGGCAAGCGAATATTTTTGTTGTTGAGTCTGTGCGCCGGTTGTGCGGGCGCTTACGCGGCGCCGCGCGAAGCGGATTATCCCACGCGCCCCATCCGCCTGATGGTGCCGCAGAATCCCGGCGCATCGGTAGACAACGTGAGCCGCATATTGGCGGCCCGCATGGGCGAGGAACTCGGCCAGCAGATTGTCGCCGACAATCGCGCCGGCGCGGGAGGGACGCTGGCGGCTGAAGTCGTCGCGCATGCGGCGCCCGACGGGCACACGCTGTTTGCGGTGGCCACCGGCACCGCGGTTATTTCGCCGCAGACGTTCAAGAAACTCAACTACGACCCGATCAAGGATTTTGCCTACATCTCGCTGTTCGCGATCACGCAGAACGTGCTGGCGGTGCATCCGACGCTGCCGGTGAAAAGCGTGAAGGAGTTCATCGCCTACGCGAAAGCGAACCCCGGCAAGCTTAATATGGCGAACGCAGGTTCGGCGTCGCAAAGCCATCTCGCCTGCGTGCTGTTCACGCACATGGCAGGCATCGATGTCGTGCATGTTCCTTACAAGGGCGGCGGTGCGTCCGTCACCGCGCTGATCGGCAATGAATCACAGGTGACGATCACGCCGGCACCCGCTGTATTGAGCCACGCGCGCGCGGGCCGCCTGCGCGCGCTGGCGACCGCGGGTGACAAGCGCTCGCCGCTGATGCCTGATCTGCCGACGGTGATCGAATCCGGCGTGCCCGGTTATCTGTCGAGCGGCTGGATGGGGTTGATGGCGCCGGCGAAAACGCCCCGGCCCATACTCGATAAATTGCAGGCGACGCTTGCGAGGGTCGTCAACGTGCCGGCCACGCGCGAACTGTTTGAACGCCAGGGCGCTGACCCGGTCGCCAATACGCCCGCCGAATTCCAGCGCTTCGTCGCCGAGGAATACACGCGTTTCACGCAGGCCATCCGTCTCGCGAACCTCAAGCCCGAATAAAAACAGGGGCACGGGCTGCCCTTTAGTATTACGGTCAGGAGGAGGAATGATGTTTTATCGCAGAACGTTTTGTGTGGGCGTCGCGTTGTGCGCGCTGGGTGCAGGCGTCGCGCAGGCGGCGCAGCAACCAGCGGCGCAATGGCCAGGCAAACCCGTGCGGCTACACGGTGGTCATTAACAACGTGTCGACCGGCGCAATCAATCCGGTCGCATTCGCGTCGACGTGCAGCCGCGCGATGGAGTCGGCAGCGCGCCGTACACGCACTATCACGGCGATTACAACGCGGGAGCCGAGAACACGGTCTACGCCGGCGGCGATTACCCGTCGTGTTTGGTGCTGCCGATAATTCCGGCAAATTAACCAGGAGTTACTTTAAAAACCAGCAGGAACCGCCGATGCACGCAGATACACGCGGATAAAACCAAGATCCAATACGGATGATGTCGTGTGCTTGTTTTACTCTCGGCGTCAATCTGCGTTTATCGGCGGTTGCCTGATGCTTTAGAGTTTCACGGCATCTGGATTTTGCCGCCACCACCGCCCATGCCGGGCAGTCCGCCGCCACCGCCTTGCGGGATGACGATGGACGAAGCCTGCTGGCGGCGGTATTCCTGGATTTCCTTGAGGGTGCGCTCGACGCCTTCCGTGGCGGCGGCTTCGTATTTTTTGACGGCGTCGGCCAGTCCGTCGGCTTCGATCTCGAAGGTCACCGGGATCGCGCCCATGGGGGTGAGGATCTGCGCTTCGCCGACATAAGTGGCTTTGCGGCCGGGGTCAGGCGCGCCGTCGCTGGTGACCGGCGTCAGGCAGCGGATGGTGCCGACCTTGCGGTCCGTGTAGACGTCTTCGCGGAACACGTTCGCCGCGTCCATCTTCAGGTTCATGCTCTTGCCTTCGGGTTGCTGGGCCATGACTGCTTTCCTTGGGATTTCGTGTAAAAACCGAATCGTACCAGAGATCACGCAGGAAGTTTAGAGCAGGCCGATTTCCGCGGCGCTCAGTCGGCTTTCGCGCCTGAAGATTTAACTACGCCGCCCCACTTCACGACTTCGGTTTTCACAAAGTCCGCAAATTGCGGCTGGGCGAGACGGCCCGGCGCCGCGCCCTGGTTGGCAAGACTGGTAACGGTGTCCGGCAGTTTCAGAATGGCAACGAGTTCGTCGCCCCACCGCGTCTGCACGTCGCGCGGTGTCGCCGCCGGCGCGAAAATGCCGTACCAGTATTCGACGTCATAGCCCGCGACGCCGCCTTCGATGACCGTCGGCACTTCGGGCAGCGCGCCGGCGCGCGTGCGACTCGATACGGCAATCGGTTTGATGCGGCCGCTTTTGATGAAAGCCATGGCGGCCGGCAGCGATGAAAACATCACCTGCACCTGCCCACTCGCGAGATCGGTCAACGCCGGCGGCGCGCCTTTGTACGGCACGTGGGTCCATGTCACGTTGATCATCGAGCGAAAAAGCTCTCCGGACAGATGCGTGATGGTGCCGGTGCCGGCCGATGCCACGTTGATTTCGCCGGGCTTGACCTTGGCGAGTGCGGTCAGGTCTTTGACGTTTTTCACCGGCAACGAGGGGTGAGTGATGACGACCATCGGAGTCGATGCAACCATGCCGATGGGTGCCAAGTCCTTCACCGTGTCGTAGTTGAGCTTGGAGTAAAGGCTGGGATTGATCGCGATTTCGGAAGTCGATGCGAGCACCACGGTATAACCATCGGGCGCCGACTTCACCACGGCCTCGGTGCCGATCGAGCCGCCCGCACCCGCGCGGTTGTCGACCACGACCTGCTGGCCGAAGCGATCGCCCAGTTTTTGCGCGACGATGCGCCCGATCACGTCCGAGCCGCCGCCCGCGGGAAACGGCACGACCAGACGCACCGGTTTCGACGGAAAGCCCTGCGCGCCAACGCTTAAAGAAAATGCGCCGACCAATACCAGCAGGACTTGCGCGATTTTTTTCATCGCGCTACTTGCCGAGCAGTTGTTTGCGCGCGGCGTCTACGTCGTCTATCACCTCGGCGAGACGGTCGAAGCTCGCGTCGAGTGCTGCGACGATGCGTTCCATGCCGAGCCGCGAGCCGTCTGGATACATCATCAGGCGCATGACCGGCGCGCTGCCGGGCATGGATACGGCGCCTATGGTCAGCACGCCGTCCTTCTCGAGCATTTCCATGGCGACGAGGCCCGCCGCTTCGACGCCGACCAGTTTCGGCTTGACCTTGCCGCCGCGCTGCTCGATTGCGATATCGATGACGTCGTCGCCGGTAATCGACACACCCGGTCCGCCGAGATAGGCGCGCTTCGCGCCGTACTTCTGCGCGAGCACTTCGACCAGCTGCTTCGCGAGTTCGCCTGCTTTCTTGACCACGGCAGGATCGAAGTTCTTGAGCGCGTTGGCGACGCCGACGTATTGCCCGGCCTGCGCCTCGAGTCCGAGTTCGTACGCGCGCGAGCCGACTTCAACGATGAGGTCCTTGCGGCCGACCAGCACGCCGGCGCGCGGTCCGGCCACGTGTTTGTCGGCCGAGCAGCCAGCCAGATCGATGTTGCCGACCTGGAATGTGCGCGGCTCTTCGAAAAACGCCACGCGCGACGCCATGTGCGCGTCGTCCACGTAAGCGATGGTGTCCGGCTTTCTCGGCAGCGCCAGCGCCTTGGTGAATTCTTCGAACGGCAAATGGCGTTTCGAGGCGCTGATCGGCGTGATGAGCAGGAGCCGCGGCGCGCCGCCCTTGAGCCATTCTTGCTCAAGGTCAGCGTAGGTGTGGAACTCCTGCAACTTGGCGCCGGCCATCGAAATCGGCCGCACGGTAGACGGGTGGGACACGCCGTTCAGCGGCGCCAGCGCGAGCACGCGGTCGCCGGGTTTCAATATCGTCGTCAGCGCGCAGAAATTGGCTGCCGACACGCGGTTCATGATGATGGCGCTGTGCTTCGCCGGGTCGGCGCCCATGTGCTTGAGCGCGTACGGCTCGGTCTTGCCTTCGAAGCGCTCGAAGAAGGGCACGTGGCTTGTCAGGTGCTCTGTGTCTTCGGCGGTGATGCCGCTGCCGCGGTTCATGCCCGAGAGATCGTAGACGCTGTCCATCCCCTTGGCCCTGACGCGTTCAGCGACGAGCTGCCGCGCTTTCAGCATGCGCGCGACTTCTTCGTCGGTGCTTTTGAGTATGGTGCCGCGCGCGTAGCGCACGATGGGGTCGAGCGGATTGCCGAAGCGGTCGGTCTGGTTAGTGGCAGGCATGAGGTTCTCCTTTGCGGTGATTTTCAGGGCAGACAATCTGGAACGTGTTTTTCAATCCACGCGCGCGCCCGATTCGCGTACGGCTTTTGCCCATTTTGCGATTTCGGCGCGGATGAATGCAGTGTACTGTTGCGGCGTGTTGCTGGTCGCTTCTGCTCCTTCTGCATGAAGGCGGTCTTTCAGCTCCGGCTTTTCCGTGGCCTTGGCGATTTCGGCATGCAGACGCGCGATGAGACGGGGCGGCGTGCGCGCGGGCGCCAGTACGCCGTACCACTGGGTGACTTCGAACCCTGGTACTACCGATTCCGCGACCGTTGCCACTTCCGGCAGCAGCGGCGAGCGTTTAAGGCTGGTTACCGCCAGCGCGCGCAGTCTGCCGGCCTTGATCTGGGGCAGTACCGTCGCGGTATTGCCGAACATGAGCTGAACCTGTCCGCCGAGCAGGTCTGTAACGGCCGGCGCGCTGCCCTTATAGGGGATATGTACTATATTGATGCCGGCAGCGGTCTTGAACATTTCCATGGCGAGGTGGGTGCCGGTGCCACTTCCCGCGGAGGAGTAGTTTAACTGCCCGGGCTTCTCCTTGGTCAGTTGTACCAGCGCCTTGACAGATGTTACGGACAAGCCCGGGTTGCAGACCAGCGTGTAGGGCAGCGTAGCCACCAGCGAAATCGGCACGAAGTCTTTCGCCAAGTCGTAAGTGAGGTCGCGGTACAGCGTGACATTGATTGCCTGCGTGGCAGACGCCATGAACAGCGTGTAGCCGTCGGGCGCGGCCTTTGCGGCCAGTTCGGCGCCGATATTGCCGCCCGCGCCGCCGCGATTGTCGATGACGAACTGCTGGCCGAGCGATTCGCCCATTCGCGTGCCCAGCGATCGCGCGACGATGTCGGTGCCGCCGCCGGGCGGAAACGGAACGATCAAGCGGATCGCGCGGCTGGGGTATGCATGATCCTGTTGCGCGCCTGCGTTCATCGACGCGCACGCAAGAAGGGCGCCCGCCGACATTGTGAACAGCAATTGCCGGTGTTTCATGTCGTCATTTCTCCTGCTCAGCGCATCAGTTTGCGGAAACTGGCCAGGCGCTCGATGTCGAACACCGGTTCGGCGCCACCGTGCACTTTCTGAAATGCAATTCCCCTTTGCGCGGTGCTGTAGAGCAGTTGCACCAGCGCGATGTGAATTTCGCCCGGCAGGCCATCGACGGTGGGTTCGCGCGTGCCATGCAGGCCGTCGACGAGGCCGATGCGCATTGCAGCGTCGAGCAGCCGTTGCTCCAGTGCCGCAGTGTGTGCAAGCTCGATGCGGCCGGTCAGCATGGCAAGCGCGGCCTGGATCGCATAGCAGCCCCAGTTGGAAACCCCGCAGGGAAACACTACATCGGTAGCGACCGCCGCGCATACGCGCGCGCCATCGGGAATATGACGGACGACAGCTTCGCGCACCGCGCCCATGCCGATTTCGTTGCCGAGGTCGCCGATGCCTATCGTCGGCACACCGCGGGACTTGGCCTCCAGCACGACGTAGTCGAGCAACGCCCGGCCTTCGCTCGTGTTTTGGCCGACCGAATTGCGGAACGTGCCATCGCCGGTCATGCCGGAGCGTTCGACCGCAATGATTGCCTTTGGCTGGAGGTCTTCCAGCAAGCGGACTGCATGCTGCTTTGCTGCTTCGACTTCGGTGGGACCCGTTTCAACGGCGGCAACACCCGTGAAGCGGATATTCGCCGCCGCGGCACGCGCCTTGTCCCGCGGCACCACGGTAAGACCGGCCGCTTCCATGGTCGACGCGACAGCGGGCACCAGGGACGGGTCCGTCAGTACGATGGGGGTCGCGTTGAACCCGAAGTTAAGTGCACGGCCGAGCGCGGCAACCCCGATGGGACCGTCAGTTTCCGCGAGCGCGGGCGACACCCACCCGCGAACGATGGAGCCGGTGAGGAAAACCACCGTATCGCCCGCTTTCAAGCCTGCCAGATGCCGCGCCGCGGCCAGGCACAATGGAGTTGGCGATTGCGTGCGTGCCGCCTCGAACAGCGGCCCCATGCCTCGCTGGCCAAAGTCGGCGCCTGCCAAACGGTCGATCAGATTAAACACGGGAAGTTCCCTGAGGGTGGCCGCGCGCAGCCGGAAATCAGCAGGCTGCTAGTCTAAACAGAAATGAAAGGTTCATAATGCATTTTTTTTCACAGCATTGATAACTTCAGATTACAAATGACCGGACCTGCGGATCTCGCGTTTTTTTGCTTGTTGGCGAAGAAAGGCAATCTTTCGGCGGCCGCGCGCGAGATGGGCATCACGCCGCCCGCCGTGAGCAAACGGCTTTCCCGTCTGGAACGGCGATTGGGCGTGCGCCTCTTGAACCGGACGACGCGCAAGGTCAGTCTCACGAACGAAGGCGAAGTCTATCTGCAAAGCGCAGCGCGAATTCTGTCGGAAATCGACGAGCTCGAGCATCGCGTATCGAGCAGTCGCGCTGTCCCCAAGGGCCTGTTGCGCATCAATGCCACGTTCGGGTTCGGCCGCTCGTACGTCGCGCCTGCCGTGTCCGCTTTCGCCAAACGCTACCGGGAAGTCGAAGTCCGGCTGCAGCTCACCGACCGGCCTTTGAACCTGTCTGACGAGGGATACGACCTGAGTATCTGGTTTGGGGAATTGCCGCAGACTCGCATGATCGCGCGGAAGATTGCCTCGAACTCGCGCACCCTGTTCGCGGCGCCGGCATATCTGGAAAAGCACGGACGTCCGAAAGTGCCGTCGGATCTCGCGCGGCATGAGTGCATCGTGCTGCGCCAGGACGACATGGCGCAGACACAATGGCGTTTCACTTCCGGGCGCCGGACCGAAACGGTCAAGGTGCGCGGACGGCTCAGTACCAACGACGGCGATGCGGCCCTCAAGTGGGCGCTGGATGGGCACGGCATCCTGATGCGCTCGGTCAGTTCCGTGTGGGGGCTGACGAAGTACGTGCGCAGCGGCCGTTTGGTGGTGATTCTGGAGGACTATGCCTTGCCCAAAGCTGATATCTTTGCGATCTATCCGCAGCGCCATCACCTGTCGGCGAAAGTCACCGCATTTATCGAATTTCTGATTGCCCGGTTCAAGGACCCGCGTATTTTCGAGCTTCCCGCGGACTAGTGCTGTCAGAACAGGCAGGTTGACGATGGTCAGGCTCGATAACGCCGGCGGATTCTCGCGTCAGCGCGTCGGGTATGCTGTGCGTTAGGGTCTTGGGCCTTCTTCATTTTTGACTGGAGACAACATGACCAAGTCCGGATTCCTCGCGATCGCGGTCTTAACCGTGCTGGCGGCTTGCGCGACAACGCAACGGCCGGTGTTTTATCCGAACGCGCATCTCAAAAGCGTTGGCGACGCGACCGCCCAGCGCGACATCGACCAGTGCATGCTGCTCGCCGACGATGCCGGCGTGGCCAAATCGAACAACCAGGTCGTCAAGCGCGGCGCGGAGGGCGCGGCGGTGGGCGCGACAGCGGCCGGAGTGGGCACCCTGATCCGCGGCGGCAGCGTTGGCGCGGGTGCCGCGGCGGGTGCGGCGGTTGGCGGCGCTGCGGGCGCAGTGCATGGGGCATTCCGCAACGACGCCAATCCGACCTACCGCAATTTCGTGCAGCGCTGCCTGCGCGATCGCGGCTACGATGTCATCGGATGGCAATAGTCCTTAACGTCATCGGCGGCGGCCGCGCCGGACGCACTTTGGCGCGGGTATTTGCGCTGAAAGGCGCGTTTGCGATCGGCGACGTATTCGATTCGACGGCGGTGGCGGGCGCCGCCGCGGTGGCATTTATAGGAAGTGGACGCGCTGTCGGCGCACTGGCGGACATGCGTTCCGCCGATGTATGGATGCTGACGCCGCCCGACGATCAGATCGTGGCGAGCGGGCAAGCGCTCGCGGCCAGCGGGCTGCTCAAACCGGGCAACGTCGTATTTCATTGCAGCGGCGCGTTGCCGTCGCGCGATCTCGCGGCCGCGGTAGGCTGCAGCGCGGCAGTGGCGAGCGTGCATCCGCTCAAAAGCTTTGCCGACCCCGCACTGGCCGCGCAAACTTTCGACGGCACGTACTGCGCGGTGGAAGGTGATGCGGCAGCGCTTGCGGTGCTGAAGCCGGCATTTGAATTAAGCGGCGCGCGCGTGGCGGAAATCGATCCCGCATTCAAGACCATTTATCACGCGGCGAGCGTCATCGTCTGCAATTACTTGACTGCGCTGCTGGAAACCGGCATCCGCAGTTACGAAAAGTCCGGCTTCAAGCGCGATGAAGCATTGCACGTCATGGAGCCGCTGGTGCGCGAAACGCTGGACAATGTTTTCAGGCTGGGCACGGTCGAAGCGTTGACCGGGCCGATAGCGCGCGGCGATCACGCCGTAGTGGCGCGCCAGGTCGATGCGCTCGCCGCTTGGGATCCGCGCGTGGCCGAGATCTACAAACAGCTCGGCGCGGTTGCGGTGGATCTCGCCCGCGCGCAGGGCAGTGCCGACCCCAAGGCGCTGGCCGCTATCGAGCGGACACTTGCGACGAAAAAACAATAGTAGTCTGACAGTTGCACATTCACTTTACTTGACCCGCGCGGTTCGCTAACGTTCAGCCATGCCACTCAAAACCGTCAACCACGAGCAGGCCGGCCCGCGCAAAGGGCGCGGTGCGGCGATCAATCCGGAGGGGCGGTTCGAGCACATTACGCGCGAGTCGGTGGACGACGGGTGGGCGCAGCCGCCGGCTGCGGGTGAGGCGAGAGGAGAGAGGGGAGAGGGGGATGACCCGCTTCCAGCTCTGAAGACGCACGTCACCATTGAGCGTGCAAAAAGCATTATTTCGCGCAATGCGTCGCCGGATGTTCCTTTCACCCAGTCGATCAATCCCTACCGCGGCTGCGAGCATGGCTGCATTTATTGTTACTCTCGTCCGAGTCACGCCTATATGAACCTTTCGCCGGGTGTCGATTTCGAGACGCAGTTGTTCGCGAAAACGAACGCGGCGGAACTCCTGCGCGCCGAACTCGCAAAACCCGGCTACAAATGCGAATTAATCGCGCTCGGCGCCAACACCGATCCGTACCAGCCGATCGAGCGCGAATACAAGATCACGCGCAGTATTCTTGAAGTGCTGGCGGAGTGCGAGCACCCGGTCGGCATCGTCACCAAGAACGCGATGGTCGAGCGCGACATTGATATCCTGGCGCCGATGGCGGAAAAGAACCTCGTCAACGTATATATATCGGTCAACAATCTCGATCACGATCTGGCGCGGCGGCTTGAGCCGCGCTGCTCGGCACCGGCGCGCCGCATCGAGACAATACGGCGCCTGAACGCGGCGGGCATACCGGTCGGCGTCCTCGTCGCTCCGGTGATCCCGTTTCTGACCGACCATCAAATCGAGCCGGTGCTGGAGGCAGCGCACGAGGCCGGCGCAAGCAGCGCGGGTTATGTGCTGATGCGCCTTCCTTACGAGTTGAAAGACCTTTTCAAAAACTGGCTTGAGCTACACTACCCGCTGAAAGCACAGCACGTGATGAGCCGCGTGCACCAGATGCGCGGCGGGCGCGACAACGATCCGAATTTCGGCAGCCGCATGCGCGGCAGCGGCGAGCTCGCCGATTTGCTGCGCAAGCGTTTCGACATCGCGAGCAGGCGGTTCGGTTTCGATGTCGGCAGGCGGCATCGCACGCCGGTGACGACGCTCTTCAAGCCGCCGGTAGTGAAGCGCGAGGGCGACACGCAGCTCGCGCTGTTTTAGCAGAAGCGATCTCCAAAATAATTTGGAACCGCCGATAACCGCAGATGAATGCAGATAAGATTATGTAATTTAACCTTGATGCGGTGCGAGGTCTGGAATTATATCGGCGTCCTCTGCGTTGAGAGTTTGATTGAACAAATAACAAACCGGAGCAGAAAATGAATCGAAGTCATCCCACTGTCGCAATTGCATTGTTCGCAGCGGCCATCGTGTTCGGCACCGAAACGTTCGGCGCCGACAATTATCCGAGCCGACCGATCCGCCTGATCACGCCGGCGGCACCCGGCGGCACCACCGATTTTCTGGCGCGGCTGTTCGCCGCAAAATTGACCGATACGCTGAAGCAGCAGGTCATCGTCGACAATCGCGCGAGCGCGTCGGGCGTGATCGCGGCGGAGATTACCGCGCACTCGCCGCCCGACGGCTACACGCTGGCGGTGCTTTACCATCAGCACACGGTCAATGCAGCGCTGAATCCCAAGCTGCCGTATAAAGTGGTTGACGACTTCACGCCGATCACCCAGCTCACGACCGCCGGCCTGCTGCTGATCGTCAACCCGTCTTTGCCGGCGAAGAACCTGAAGGAATTCGTCGAGTGGACCAGGAATTTCAAGGGTGCGCTCAATTTCGGCTCTGCCGGCATCGGCAGCGGCGGCCATCTCGCGGGGGAGCTTTACAATCTCATGGCGGGGGTCAAGGCGCAGCACATTCCTTACAAGGGCACCGGGCCGGCGCTGATCGATCTCATTGGCGGGCAGTATCACTACAACTTCGCCGGGCTCGCCGGCGCGATGACCGCAATGCGCTCTGGCAAAGTGCGAGGGCTCGCCGTCACTACGCCCAAGCGGCTGGCCGCGCAACCCGACATTCCGGCAGTAGCGGAAGTGCTGCCCGGGTTTGAGGTCGTCGGTTGGTACGGCATCGTCGGACCGGCCAAGATGTCCAAAGCTCTCGTCACGCGTCTGCACGACGAAATCGTCAAGATCCTGCGCACGAAGGAAGTTAGCGACCGTATCGCGGAAGACGGCGCGGAGCCGGTGGGCAATATGCCGGAAGAAATGCGCAAGATGATGAACGCCGACGTTATCAAGTGGGCGAAGCTCGTCAAGGAAAGCGGCGCCAAGCTGGACTGAGTAAAGGCGAGAGGCGAGAGGCGAGAGGCGAGAGGCGAGAGGCGAGAGGCGAGAGGCGAGAGGCGAGAGGCGTAAGGAGTTGTGATGGCGGCGGAAGTTTTACTTTATGTAGGCGAAGCGCTCGGCAAGTACGGCTTTCCGAACGGGCATCCGTTCGGCCCGGACCGCCAGGATGCATTCTGGAAGGAAACGCTCAAGCAGGGGCTCGACAAGGAGGCGACGCTTGCCGCGCCGCGCGCGGCGTCGCGCGAAGAGCTCGAGCGTTTCCACACCACGACTTATGTCGAACGCGTCGACGGCTTGTCCGAACTCGGTTTGGGGTCGATAGATTACGGCGACACGCCCGCTTATCCCGGTGTCTACGATGCGTCCGCCGCCGTAGTCGGTGCGGCACTCGAAGGGCTGGAGCGCGTCATGAGCGGCGAGGTCTATCGCACCTTTCAGCCTATCGGCGGACTGCATCACGCGCGGCGCGATACCGGCGCGGGCTTTTGCGTGTTCAACGACTGTGGCGTGGTCATCGACACGCTGCGTTCCAAGTACGGCATCAAGCGCGTCGCTTACGTGGATATCGACGTGCATCACGGCGACGGTCTTTATTATCCGTACGAGCACGACCCTGAGGTGTTCGTGGCCGACATCCACGAAGATGGCATGTTTCTCTATCCGGGCACGGGCGGTGCCGATGAAACCGGCAAAGGCGCGGCCGCAGGTACGAAAATCAATATTCCCATGCAGCCGGGGTCCGGCGACAAGCAGTTCATGCGCGAATGGGAGCGCATCGTCGATTTTTTGCGCAAGTCCAAACCGGAGTTCATCGTGTTCCAGTGCGGCGCCGACAGCCTGGCGGGCGATCCGCTTGCGCATCTCAAGTATTCTCCCGCCGCGCATGCCCATGCGGCGAAGAGCTTGTGCGAACTCGCCAACGAGTTGTCGAACGGGCGCATCATGGGTTTCGGCGGCGGTGGCTATAATCGCACCAACTTGGCACTCGCCTGGAATGCTGTGCTGAACGAATTCATCAGGGGCTCGGAGCGCTAAAGATATTTTAGCCGCAGATAAACGCGGATAAACGCAGATATCGAATCACGAAATGGCGTTACTATCCGGTTAACAATCCGGGATTTCGGAATTCTTGGATTTCATCCGCGTTTATCTGCGTTTATCTGCGTTCATCTGCGGCTGATGGGTGTGGGTTCTTTTTTTCAGATTTTTAAAAGATCATTCAATTGAAACTCAGCGTCCTCGACCAATCACCCATCATCAGCGGGCACACCCCCGCGCAGGCGGTGGCAGAAACGATCAAGCTCGCGCAGGCAGCGGAAGAGCTTGGCTATTACCGCTACTGGCTGGCCGAGCATCACGCGCTGCAGGCGCTGGCTGACCCGTGCCCGGAAATCCTGGTCACAGCGGTCGCATCGGCAACCTCGACGATACGCGTCGGCACCGGCGGCATCCTGCTGCCGTACTACAGCCCGCTCAAAATCGCCGAGCAGTTCCGCATGCTCGAGGCGCTGTTTCCGCGGCGCATCGATCTGGGTGTCGGGCGCGCGCCGGGCGGCGACCAGACCACTGCGATGGCGATGAGCGGCGGCAGCTACCCGACTGCGGACAATTTTCCGGAGCAGGTGCAGTACCTGGTCGCCTATCTAGACGATGCCATGCCGGCCGGACATCCGTTCGCCAAGGTCAAAGCGCAGCCGATGGGGCCGACCGCGCCCGAAGTATGGTTGCTGGGTTCGTCCGACTACAGCGGCGCACTGGCGGCGCAGCTCGGATTGCGTTTCGCTTTTGCGCATTTCATTAGCGCCGACGGCGGCGACAGCGTGATGCGTGATTACAAGCGCCGCTACCAGCCGTCGCCGCGCGATGCTGAACCGCATGCTTTGCTGACCGTGTTCGTGATCTGCGCGGAAACCGACGCGGAAGCCGAGCGGCGCGCCATGAGCATAGATTTGCGGCGGCTCAACATGGATTACGGCATCAATTCGCAGGTGCCGAGTCAGCAGGAGGCCGAAGCCCGCGCTTATACCGCCGAGGAGAAGCAGCGCATCGCGTATAACCGCCGCCGCGTCGTCATCGGCAAGCCGGAGACGGTCAAGGCCAAGCTGCTCGCGCTGCAGGCGCAGTTTGAAGCCGATGAAATGATGATGATTACCATCACCGGCGATTACCGCACCCGGCTCGAGTCCTACCGGCTGGTGGCAGAGACTTTTGAACTAGGCTAAACCATAATTCCAAGGCGATTGGATCTTGAACCGCAAAGGACGCAAAGGACGCAAAGGAACCCGGAAAATGGATATTCCAAAGAACCTTTGAGATTTCATGATTGCCATCGCCCGTTGTTTGTACATCGCCCTTGGTTTTGGCCTTCCTTTGCGTCCTTTGCGTCCTTTGCGGTGAAGCTTTAATTAGTATTGCCTGTAAACGACAGGAGGGGAATAATGGGCATGCCGTCGTGCAGCAGGCGGATCGTTAAACATAAACCATGGGAGCAAAAAATGAAAAAACTGATCTCAGTAATTTGTTTCATGTTCGCCTTGTCGCCGTTTGCGTACGCACAGGACAAAGCCAAGACCGACGACAAGAAAGCGGCGCCTGCAGCTGAGAAAAAAGCCGCGCCCGCAGCTGAGAAAGCCAAGAAAGAGCCGACTGAAAAGCAGAAAGCCCAGCAGGAGCGCATGAAGGACTGCAACGCCAAGGCCAAGGCCGGCGACAAGAAGGGCGATGAGCGCAAGTCGTTCATGGGCTCGTGCCTTAAAGGCGAAGAAGCCGGCGGCTCCGACAAGCAGAAAGCGCAGCAGGGCAAAATGAAATCGTGCAACAAAGACGCCGGCGACAAGAAGATGAAAGGCGACGAACGCAAGA
>CAMBSS010000101.1 GCA_945870465.1 Bordetella parapertussis
AAGAAGTCCCCAAATGGGCCAAGGTCATCAAGGATGCGGGCATACGCATCGATTGAGAGGAAACGCCTTGCCCCGCATTCGTCACGTCATATGTATTTGTTGCGCCTTCAGCTATACGCTCACGGTAGCGGCTGATTTTCCTGCGCACCCGCTGCGCATGATCGTGCCCTACTCACCCAGCGGCAACGCCGACATCAGGGCGCGGCTGGTCGCCCAGCGGCTCGGCGAGAACCTCGGCCAGCAGGTTGTCGTCGACAACCGCCCGGGCGCGAATGGCCAGACGCGAGCAGTGAACAGGGCCCCGCTTGCGGGATGTGAACGTCCGCGAGTCGGATGACGCGCCGTCGAATCGCGTCTGCGGCACACGTCTCCGGGGTCGCATCCCCTAAAGGGGCCCCCTGCTCCGCCCTTCGACGGTGTATAGGCACCGGGCTGGCAGTCAAGGCCGCTCCCGATGGCTACACTATCGTGCTGGTCGCGAGTTCGCTGGCGACCAATCCCAGTCTCGTTAAATCGATGCCATACGACACGCAGCGCGATCTCGCGGCAATCAGCATGGTCGGCTCGACACCGCTGATCATCGCCGCCTTCGCGGGATTGCCGGTGGTTACTATAAAAGACCTTATCACTCTCGCCAAAACCAAACCCGGCCTGATCAATTACGCCTCATCCGGACACGGCTCGCCTGCCAATATGGCCGGCGAGTTGTTCAAGTTCATGACCGGCACGAACATCGTGCACGTGGCTTACAAAGGCACGGCGCAGGCGACCACCGACGTGCTCGGCGGCCATGTACAGATTTTTTATCCCAGCATGACTGTCGTCCTGCCTTACGTGAGATCAGGCAAACTGAAAGCGCTGGGCATGACCAGCCTCACGCGCTCCCCGCTCGCGCCCGAAGTGCCGACCGTGTCCGAATCCGGTGTGCCCGGCTATCAGGCCAACATCTGGAACGGCATACTCGCACCGGCGGCAACACCCAAAGCCCTCATCGCAAAACTGAATGCGGAAATTGTGCGGGCACTGAGCGCACCCGAATTACGCGATCGTTTCGCCGCGGCAGGCGCCGACGCCGCGCACAGCACACCTGAGGAATTCCGCGCGTTCATCGCTGCCGAGCAGATCAAGTGGGCCAAGGTGATACGCGACGCCGGCATCCGCGTCGATCTGGAGCGTTAGCGCCCGCAGCGACTCCCGGACGAACTTGTAAACGCCTGTATAATTCGGGCTTTTTTGCAAGCGCTTAGAGTGCCTAACGCAATGAAACGCGTGTGCGTTGCTGCCAGAATTGGTGATGGCAAGGCGCCCGGTGAAGCCAATACTCCATGTATTGGCAAGACGAACAACGCGGCCAGCGCCGATTCTGGCTGCAACCCTTCGGGCTGGCACGAGTTTTGGCCTGTAGCCCCCGGCTCTCGGCGAAAGGCTTTTGTTGTTGGGGCGGAGGCGGGGGCCGAATGGCGCATATATAATCCGGGGTCTACGGCACCGTTCCCGCAAACGGGCCTGCGGCTAACGAGTCTCGGCGCCATGTTGTCGAAAAGCCCGTTGCTTAGAATGACTAAGCCGCGGGACTTTCTTCTAGCCCTGAGCCAAAATCGTGACAGCGCATCGCGTGTTTCATTACGTTAGGCACTCTTGATGTTGATGGAAGCACAACCACCCGGCCACAAAAGCCGGGTCGGTCCGTTTCACGGCTCGGCTGATGCCCTCGCGCTCGCCGAACTGGCGGGCAAGGTGCGTCCGCTGCTCGTGATAACGGCGACCGCCGCCGCCGCGCAGCGGCTGCTCGATGAAATCCCCTGCTTCAATCCTGCGCTGAAAGTCCACCTGCTGCCGGACTGGGAAACCCTGCCTTACGACAGTTTTTCGCCGCACCACGACCTGGTGTCGGAACGGCTCGCCACCCTTTATCAGATCACGCAACAGGCGTTCGACATTGCCATCGTGCCGGTGACGACGGCGCTCTACCGGCTAACGCCGACCGAATATCTCGCCGCGCGCACTTTCTTTTTCAAGCAGGGCGAAAAGCTCGCCGCCGATGAACTGCGCAAGCAGCTCACAGTCGCCGGCTACACGCACGTCACGCAGGTGCTATCGCCGGGCGAATACAGTTTTCGCGGCGGCCTCATCGACTTGTTCCCGATGGGCAGCGCCCTGCCCTACCGCATCGACCTCTTCGACGACCAGATCGAATCGATCCGCAGCTTCGACGTCGACACCCAGCGCAGCATCTACAAGGTCAAGGAAGTGCGACTGCTGCCGGCGCGCGAATTTCCGCTCGACGAAGACGGCCAGACCATGTTCCGGCGCAATTTCCGCGCGCGCTTCGAAGTCGACCCCTCGCGCTCGCGCTTGTACAAAGACGTCAGCAACGGCATCGCGCCCGCCGGCATCGAATACTATCTGCCGCTTTTTTTCGAACACACCGCGACCCTGACCGACTACCTGCCACCCACTACCACCGTCGCCCTGCACCACGACGTGCAGCCGGCAATCGAGCAGTTCTGGCAGGACACGCAGGCGCGCTTCAACCTGCTGGGCGGCGACCGCAGCCAGCCGCTGCTGCCGCCGCGCGAATTGTTTTTGTCCGCCGACGCATTCTTCGGTACGCTGAAACCGTTTCCTCGCATCGAGATTTGCGAAGTCGCAGATTCTGCATCATCACCCATTACCCATCCCTCATCACTCATCACCGCTGCTTTGCCGCCGGTTGCCGTCGACCGCCGCGCCGACCAACCGCTCAACAAGCTGCAGTCGTTCCTCAGCGGATACACGGGCCGCGTGCTGCTGCTCGCCGAGACCCTGGGCCGCCGCGAAACCATGCTTGAATATTTCGCCGAACACGGCATCAAGCCGGCACCCTGCGGGGGTTTCGGTGAATTTCTCGCCGACAGCGCGCCGCTGATGCTGGGCGTGGTGCCGCTCGCAGCCGGCTTCGTCATGGACCAGCGCGGGTTCGCGGTCATTACCGAAAACGAGCTATACGCTTCGCAGGTGCGCACACGCCGCGAACGCGAAGGGCGCAAGGCTTCCAGCGAAGGCATGCTGCGCGACCTTTCCGAAGTCAAAGTCGGCGACCCGGTGGTCCACCTGCAGCACGGCATCGGGCGTTACCTCGGATTGCAAAACTTCGATTTCGGCGAAGGCACCACCGAGTTTCTGACCCTCGAATACACGCGTGGTGACAAGCTCTACGTGCCGGTATCGCAGTTGCACCTGATCAGTCGTTACAGTGGCGCGCCTGCCGAATCTGCCCCGCTGCACGATCTCGGCAGCGGCCAGTGGGACAAGTCCAAAAAGAAAGCCGCCGCTCAAGTACGCGATACCGCTGCGGAGCTGCTCAATCTCTATGCGCAGCGCGCGATGCGCGAAGGCCATGCCTTCAAATTGCAACAACATGACTACGAAGCCTTCAGCGACGCGTTTCCGTTCGAGGAGACCCCTGACCAGAAGGCCGCGATCACTGCGACGCTAAACGACCTGCAGCAAGGCAAGCCGATGGACCGCCTGATCTGCGGCGACGTTGGCTTCGGCAAGACCGAAGTGGCATTACGGGCGGCGTTTGTTGCAGTTAATGAAGGCAAGCAGGTCGCGGTGCTGGTGCCGACCACCCTGCTCGCCGAGCAGCATTTCAACACCTTCTCCGACCGCTTCGCCGACTGGCCGGTAAAAATCGCCGAGCTGTCGCGCTTCCGCTCGCAAAAACAGGTCGCCGAGACGCTGGTTGCGCTGGCCGAAGGCAAAGTCGACATCGTGATCGGCACCCACAAGCTGCTGCAGCAGGACATCAAGCTGAAGAACCTTGGCCTCGTCATCATCGACGAAGAGCATCGCTTCGGCGTGCGCCAGAAGGAAAAACTCAAAGCGCTGCGCGCAGAAGTCGACGTGCTGACCCTCACCGCGACGCCGATCCCGCGCACGCTGGGCATGGCGCTGGAAGGCCTGCGCGACTTTTCGGTGATCGCCACCGCGCCGCAACGCCGGCTCGCCATCAAGACCTTTGTCGCCCGTCACAGCAAGGGGCTGATCAGGGAAGCCATCCTGCGTGAACTGAAACGCGGCGGCCAGATTTATTTCCTGCACAACGAAGTCGACACCATCGCGCAGGTGGAAGAGAGCCTCGCGCGGCTGGTGCCGGAAGCGCGCATCCGTATCGCACACGGCCAGATGCGCGAGCGCGAGCTTGAAATCGCGATGCGCGACTTCTACCAGCAACGCTTCAATATCCTGCTGTGTACCACCATCATCGAGACCGGCATCGACATCCCGACCGCGAATACCATCATCATCAACCGCGCCGACAAGTTCGGCCTTGCGCAGCTGCACCAACTGCGCGGGCGCGTCGGCCGCTCCCACCACCAGGCTTATGCCTACCTGCTGCTGCCCGACGAAGGCAGCATCACGAGCCAGGCCAAGAAACGGCTGGAGGCGATCCAGCAGATGGAAGAACTGGGCTCGGGATTTTTTCTCGCCATGCACGACCTTGAAATCCGCGGCGCCGGCGAAGTGTTGGGCGATTCGCAATCGGGCGAAATGCAGGAAGTCGGTTTCAACCTTTATTGCGCGATGCTGGATACCGCGGTGAAATCGCTCAAACAGGGCCTGGAACCCGATTTGTCCGCACCACTGGGCGTCACCACCGAAATCAATCTGCACGCGCCGGCGCTCCTGCCGGATGGTTACTGCAACGATATCCACGAGCGGCTGGTGATTTACAAGCGGCTCGCCAACTGCGAAACCGGCGCCGAACTCGATGCCATGCACGAGGAACTCATAGACCGCTTCGGCCTGCTGCCGCCACACGCCAAAACCTTGCTGGAAAGTCACCGCCTGCGCGTGCTCGGCAAGCCGCTCGGCATCGCGCGCATCGATGCCTCCGAATCGGGCGTGCAACTGCAGTTCATCCCCAATCCGCCCATCGATGCGGCGCGCGTGATGCAGTTGATACACAAGAACAAGCATTACAAGCTCGCCGGCCCGGACCGCCTGAAGGTCAGCGCCGACCTGCATGAAGTCGCCGAGCGCGTGACCAAGGTCAAACAGATTTTCAGCGAACTCACCGCCTGAGCCATGTCCAAATTCAAGGCTATTTTGTGGGACAACGATGGCGTGCTGGTCGATACCGAGCACCTCTATCGCGACGCCACGCGCCAGATCATGGCGGCAGTCGGGTTCAACCTCAGCGACGAGCAATACCGCGACCTGTTCCTGAGCCAGAACCATGGCGCATGGCATTTACTGGCCGCACAGGGCCATGCCGAAGCGGCACTGGTGCGCATGCGCGCGGAGCGCGACGATTTATACAGCGAATTATTGCGCGCACGCGACCACACCATCGAAGGCGTGGCAGAAGTATTGCAGGCTCTGCATGGCCGCTACGCCATGGGTGTGGTCACCAGTTCGCAGCGCAAGCACTTCGAAATCATTCATGCTCAGAGCGGCCTGCTGCGCTATTTTGATTTCGTGCTGGCCCGCGAAGACTATGCGAACTCCAAGCCCGATCCTGAACCCTATCTCGCGGGCATCGCAAAAACCAGCTTGCGCGCCGATGATTGCATCGCAATCGAAGACACACTGCGCGGACTGACCGCCGCAACCGGCGCCGGTCTCAAATGCATGGTCATACCGAACGCGCTCACCAGCGGTGGCGATTTCAGCGCGGCATACAAAGTTCTGCGCGATATCCGCGAACTCCCCGCAGCACTCGAGCAGTAGCGCGAACAGCCTCCGGTATAATCGCGCATGGATTTAGTGATTCAAGGCGTCGAGGTCGAAACCCCCGACCTCAAAGAACTGGCCAGGCTTGCCGGCGCGTCGGCCATAGAAGCGATCACGCCCAACGCTTTTCGGTTGCGCAATGCGACACCCAATCCGGCGATCACACCGTACTGCGAGAAAACACAACTCGACCACGCATTCGTTCCGCCAGCGCGCAAGCTCGCCGACATGCGGCTCGCCGTGATGGACATGGATTCGACGCTGATCACCATCGAGTGCATAGACGAAATCGCCGACATGCAGGGACTAAAGCCCGAAGTCGCCGCCATCACCGCGGCCGCGATGCGCGGTGAACTCGACTACCCGCAAAGCCTGCGCCAGCGCGTCGCCCTGCTCAAAGGGCTGGATGCCGGCGCCTTGCAACGCGTCTACGACGAACGGCTGCGCCTGTCGCCGGGTGCGGAAACCATGCTCGCGAAATTCAGGCAACTGGGCATCAAGACCATGCTGGTATCGGGCGGCTTCACGTTTTTCACCGAGCGCATGCAAAAACGCCTCGCGCTCGACTACACGCGCTCGAACGTGCTTGAAATATCAGGCGGCAAACTGACGGGAAACGTCACCGGCGAAATCGTCGATGCCGACGTTAAACGTACCGCATTGCTGAAGGTGCGCGACGAGTTGGGACTGCGAAAGGAACAGGTGATCGGGCTAGGCGACGGCGCCAACGATCTGAAGTTCATGGCGGAAGCCGGCGTCAGCGTCGCCTATCGCGCCAAGCCGGTGGTGCGCGCGCAGGCGACCTGCGCGCTGAATTATTGCGGGCTCGAAGCGGTATTGAACCTGTTTTCCTGAGAGGTGTTGGGGGAGTTGCTGGCGACCGCTGTTCCCGGATACGCCCTAAATCGATGGCTCACTCGCCTCTCATGGGGAACGCTGCGCAACTGGCGCGTCAAGCCCGCAAGGAGAGTGATCGTTCCCATCGCCGCGAAGGCGGGCACGACGCTCATCGACGAGTTGCTGGAGCGCCGCGATGTCCGAGTCCGCCATGCCCGCATGCCGTGCGGCGGCGATCACGCGCGTGAGCTCCTCGGCTTCGTCCATGTCGCGATTCTTGAGTGATTCGATGACCATCGTGAGCGTCTCGAAGCTCGAGACGAACTCGTCGCCGGCCCGGAGCGGTCGCGCGCGGGGATACTTACCACCGAGCAGAGTCGCGAGCTGGCGGTGGGTAACGAATTCCGGGCCGCACAACCGATGGGTGATAAGCAGCCCCATCACGCCGAGCGCCAAGACTTCAATGACGAGGAACGCGATTGAGATGTGGAAGACACGCAAGGCTTGATCTATATCCACTTTGTTGCTGATCTCGGGCGACTCCATCGCGAGATCGATGATTCTGTTCATCTCCCAGTAGCTGTTGAGGAGCAGGGCGCCAAGCACCGCAGAGACCACCCCGGCGATGCCGATGATGATCGCCGTGTACTTGTACTGGAACCGCCTGTTGACGACGGGGATAAGGCTGCGCTTATACGGCTGTGCCATCGAAACTCCAGATAATGAAAAAGCTAATCGGCAATACGGGTCACGCAGACATTATCGGCAAGTAATCGCCGCTACTTGAAGGCCGTCTCCCCCGATTCCTGAACGGGCTCTGACTATTAACCTGCCCAGGGTTTCGGGAACAAGCACAACTTGAGAGTATGGTTCCCGTAGCCAGCGAGGAAGTCCATGAAGAAAAACCGATTCACTGAAGAACAGCGGGGCGCGATCCCGCCGCAAGCCGATCGCAGGCAAGAAACTACAGGGCCCTGCAATCCAACAAGCTGCTGTTTCTCACCCGCCAATCTCGAACACCGCATCGACGACGATAGACACATTGAAGCGCAGCCCGCTGACACCCATGACGGTGGCTTGGTTCGTCATTTCATACTCCATGCGAGTGTTAAAAATTGCTTTGAAAGTGCCGCCGCCTAATCATGACCGGTTAGATTTTCCAATCGAATGATTTTTCGCTGACCGAGAGCGCATCAAAAACATGCATAGAGGAATTTGACACGTTCAGATGAGTTGTTGGCGTGAATTATTCCCGCATTCGCGCATGCGGCATCTAAATTCGAGAGTTATTTCACACGACCGTTCATCACCGTTTGTCGAACGTTCATCGTGAAGTGTTAACGTCTCGCCACTAAGAGCTTATTCTTCAATCGCACTACTGGGCAAACCCGACCGAAAGGCGGGGGCGCAAAGTCACCGGTCTAAAGAGCGGAAGCTCCATGACGGCGGGATTGCAGCGAGTACATCATGTTTTGATTTTGACTCGCAGTTCTTCCCGCCTGAGTAGTTCCTCTCCGCTGAGTACTCCCAAGTGACTCGCCTGCAGCATGGCGCGCGGTAAACAGCATTAGTTTGAGTAGTGCCTGAAAAGGGCAAACCCGACTTAAGGACAGGGGCGCGAAGTCGCCGACCTAAAGAACGGAAAACCTAAGTCGTTAAGTAATAGCACTGCCTAAAAAGAGGGTAAACCCGACCGCAAGGTGGGGCCCGGTCTAATGAACGGAAGATGCCATGATAGCGAAATTGCCTAGTAGCACAGGCGCACCCAGCGCGGTTGACGCGACCCGCGATCGTTGGTCGCCACGGCCTTCGCTCGCGGTGCCGCTATCGTTCCGCGGCCGCTGGGGGCCAGGCCGAACGGGCCGGCGCGGCGAGCAAGGCTTCACCCTGACGGAATTGATGACTACGCTTGGCATAGTCGCGATTCTTTCAATCATCGCTGTCCCGTCACTCACTTCCATGATCGAGGTGCAGCGAGTCAAAACCGCCACGTTTGATCTCTATGCGGCCATGAGCTACGCACGCAGCGAGGCGATCAAGCGCAACGCCGTGGTCACCATTGCGCCGCGCGGTGGTAGTTTTACCAACGGCTATGATCTGACGGTCGGCGGTTCGGCGCTGAGGAGCCAGGCTGGAAGCCCCACAGTCGCCATCACTGCGTCCGCCGGGACGCCCCTCGCTTATGACGGTTCCGGGCGCATGACTGCATCGTCGATTTACCAGTTGCAATTAACTTCCACACAAGATAGCAGCATCGCCAAACGCTGCCTGGTCATCAGCCCCAGCGGCCGCGCGAGCATACGCGTGGATACCAATAAAGACGGCAACTGTTTTAACGGCTGATATGCGGCGCCAGAAACAAACCGCTGCCGGTTTCACGCTCATCGAGGTCCTGGTGACGCTCGCGATCATTGCCATAGGCCTGCTCGGGCTGGGGGCATTCCAGGTGCGCGTGCAACAGGCCGGATTGGAGGCGTATAACCGCGCGCAAGCGCTCGTTATCCTCAGCGCCATGGTCGATCGCATCAACGCCAATCGCCTGACCGCTCCTTGCTACGCGACAACAACGCCGGCCGGCAGTCCCTATCTGGGCTACGTGGATGCGAACCATGTCGGAGCAATAAGCTGCAGCGGATTTGGCGACGTCAATACCCAGCAACTGGCCGTCAACGACCTCAACGAGTGGGATCAGATGCTCCAGGGCGCCAAAGAAGCGATGGCGGGCAACGCTACCGGCGGGGCGCTGGGTGCGCGCGGCTGTATCAGTTTCGATGCCGCAACTTCGACCTATACCCTTGCCGTTGCCTGGCAGGGCACGGTCGAGACAGCGGTGCCGACGGTCAATTGCGGCAACAACGCCTACGGATCAGAGTCGCTGCGCCGCGTAGTCTGGGCCACATTCAAGCCGGCCGCCCTGCTATGAGAATGCCGACCCATAACGAGCGGTGCGCCGCCGCACGCAGCCGCGGGTTCACGCTGATTGAACTGATGATCGCGCTGGTCATCGGCATGCTTGTTCTCGGCGGGATGCTTTCATTTTTCGCGGATTCGAACCGGGCTTACGCGGAGCTCAAGAAGACCATCGAGCATACGGGGAACGGCAGCATGGCGATGTCCATACTCGCCCAGGACATCAATCATGCCGGCTATTACGGCGAGTTCTACAGCCTGCCGGCGGCGGGCGCCGCGCTGCCCGATCCGTGCCTGATGACACCGGCCGCGCTGTACAGCGCGCTCGCGTTTCCGGTTCAGGGATACGACGCGCCACTCCTGTCGCCGTTGAGTTGCCTGAGCGACGCCAATTTCATGCCGGGCACGGACATCCTGGTGGTGCGTTACGCCGAGTACGCCGCGCTGATAGCAGCCGATGTTCCGCAAACCGGCGAAGGTTATCTGCAGGCAACGACCACCGCCGCCGAAGTGCAGATCGGCGCCGGCAACGCCGCCGTGGGCACGACCAAAACGGCCGATGGCTCGGCGGCCGCCATTTTCAAGAAGGACGGCGTTACCGCGGCGGACATCCGGAAACTCGCGGTGCATATTTACTTTATCGCTCCATGCAGCGTGCCGGCCAACGGCAGCGACACCTGTAGCGGTGCCGCGGACGACGGCGGCAGGCCGGTGCCAACGTTAAAGCGCCTCGAACTTACGGCCGTCGGCAACGCCACCGTATGGAGTATCGCGCCGCTCGTCGATGGCATACGCAACCTGCAGATCGACTACGGGATCGACAACCTGCCCGCGGCACAGGATCCCGCGACGAACCAATTCGGCGACGGCGCACCTGACATGTATGTGACCGCGCCCACGCCGGCCGACTGGCCCAACGTGGTCAGCGTCCGCATCAATTTTATCGCCGTGTCGACACAGCTCACCGCAAGGTATGTCGACTTCAAGACCTATAACCTGGGTTTGGCGGGAACGGTGGGGCCGTTCAATGACGCATTCAAAAAACATCTGTTCGCCGGCACTGCGCGCTTGAACGATGTCAGCGGACGGCGCGAGATACCGCAATGACGAGCCCTAAACGCCAGCGCGGCGCGGTACTTCTCGTGGGCCTCGTTATTCTCATGCTCATCACGATGTTCGCCATCTCCTCCGCCAACATGAACTCCGCGGATTTGCGCATCGTGGGTAATTACCAGTCGAAAATGATGGTGACCCAGAACGTGCAGCAGGCAATCGAGGCGGTGCTGAGTAACGTGAACAATTTCAACACCCCGGTTGCCCAGACCATCACCGTCAACGGTATCGCGGTTGCCGTCAGCCCGCCCGCGTGCCTCGGTGTCGCGATTGCCGAAAACTATACGGCGATCAACAACATCACGCTGTATGACACCAACTGGGCGGTCACCGCGACCGCGGCCGACCCGCTTACCAGCGCAACGGCGACCGTCACCCAGGGCGTGCGCATCCGCTTGCCCACCAATTTTTGTCCGTGATAAACACGGGAAAGAGATCAGCATGACGTTCAATTTTCGCCACCTGTTAATCCGAATGGTCTGCGTGCTACTGGCCTTTCCCGTTCCCGCGCTGGCGGAGGACATCGATATTTACAACGGCAATCCCGCCGTTGTCGGCGTTGCGCCCAACGTTCTCATCATCCTGGACAACTCGGCCAACTGGAGTGCCGCATTTGACGGCGGGACGAAATTCAGCTCCGAGATGGCGACGTTAAGCACCCTCGTCGGGACCCTGAATACCAACCTCAATGTCGGCGTGATGGCTTTCGGGGAAAACGGGCCGGGCACCGGCAGGCCGATTACCGCGTATATCCGATACGCCGTGCGCAACATGACGGCGGGCAACAAAAGCGCGCTCCAGAGCATGATTTCAGGTTTGAATATCAATAATGACAAGGGCAGCAATGCGCCCTATGGCTTTTCGCTATTCGAGGCTTACAAGTATTTCGGCGGCGGCGGCACCAGCCAGGCACCGCAGAACGCCCAGAATTTCGGTCCCGCCGCGTTCGGCGGATTTGGTCAGCCCAAGCGCGATTACTCCGGCAATGGCGTCGCCAATACCGCCGGCGCGCTGGCGGGCAATGCGTTTGCCTCCGCGGCGAGCAGCACGTATGTGAGCCCGGTGTCCGATGCGTGCCAGAAGAACTACGTCATAATCCTCAGCAACGGTATGCCCCCGAACGGCTCGGACCTCGGCAACCCGAGCGCCAGCACCTTGCTCGGCAATGTGGGCGGCGCGAGCGCCATCTCCACCATTCCGCTGCCCAATGTCACCGCCCAAGGGAACATCGGCGACGAGTATGCGCGCTTTCTGTATCAGACCGACGTGAGCAACCTGTCCGGCAGCCAGAACATCGTGACGTACACGGTCAATGTCTATGACCCGGCGCACATGACCGGCAGCGACACGTCCAATATCGTGTTGCTCCAAAGCATCGCCAACCAGGGACACGGGCGCTATTTCGCCGCGACCAGCGCCGCCGCGCTGCGCGACGCGCTGCAGACGATTTTTAACGAAGTGCAAAGCATCAACAGCGTATTTGCCTCGGTGACGCTGCCGGTTTCGGTCAACGTGCGCGGCACCAACTTGAACCAGATTTATCTCGGCGGTTTCCGCCCCGACCCGGACAGCTCCCCGCGCTGGTTCGGCAACCTGAAGCAATACCAGCTCGCCTATAACGCCAATACGGGCACGGTATTCCTCGCCGACGTGAACGGGAACGTCGCGGAAAGCGCCGCCACCGGTTTTATTGCCGACGGCGCCGTCAGCTTCTGGACTTCGTCGTCGGCGTTCTGGTCGTTCAGGCCTTCCGGCAATCCGCTATCCGGCTCGGACTCGCCGGACGGGCCCATCGTGGAGAAAGGCGGAGTCGCCCAGCGCATCCGCACGCTTTATCCGAACCCCGATTCAACGCTGGCGCAGACCCGCAAGATCTACACCTGCAACGGCACCTGCCCGGCGGCCGCCAATGCGTCGCTGGCGACGTTTCCGTTCGATACCACCAACATCAGCCCTTCGGCGGCCGCGAACATCAGCGCATTCGGCGCGAGCGGCGCAACCGAAGTGACCAACATCATCAACTGGGTGCGCGGCAAGGATAACGCCGTCGACGAGAATCTCAATGGCAGCTTCACCGATATCCGCGCCTCGGTGCACGGCGACGTGCTGCATTCGCGGCCGGCGGTGGTGAACTATAACCGCAACGGCGACGATAACGACGTCGTTATCTTCTACGGCGCCAACGACGGCCTGTTTCGCGCCGTGAAAGGCGGGCAGAACGCGAGCGACGGAAATGAGAAATGGGCGTTCGTGCCGACCGAATTTTTCCCCGGACTTAAACGTCTGCGCGACAACTCGCCGCCCATCGGCTCCACCAATACCAAGCCCTACTTCGCGGATGGCTCGGTGGGTGTGTACCAGCTCGACGCGAACAATGACGGCAAGCTGGTGGCCGCCGACGGCGACAAGGTCTACCTTTATATCTCGATGCGCCGGGGCGGCCGCTTAATCTACGCGCTCGATGTCACCGACCCGGACAATCCAAAATTCATGTGGAAGCGCGATAACACGAGCCCCGGCTACGCCGAACTCGGCCCGACCTGGGCCGAACCCAAGGTCCACAAAATCCGCGCCTCAGCCAACCCGGTGCTGATTTTCGGCGCCGGCTACGATCCCGCGGTGGAGGATCAGGATCCGATTCCGTCAGGCACGACGGATACCATGGGCCGCGGCATTTTCGTGGTCGACGGGATTACCGGCAATGTGCTGTGGCAGGCCGGTCCCGTTGTGCCCGCGTCGCAGTCGCCCGGCGAAGTATTCCAGAGTGTGTCCAACATGACATATGCGATTCCGTCCGACGTGGCCGTCCTCGACCGCAACAACGACGGCTATGCGGACCGCCTCTACGTCGGCGATACCGGGGGCAATGTATGGCGCGCTGACATCAACGATCCGTCACCGGCGAACTGGACCGTGAACAGGCTCGCTTCGTTCGGATTCGCCGAGTACGGGACGGTGAACAGCCGGCGCAAGTTCCTGTATCCGCCCGACGTGGTGCTTAGCAAAGACGCTAACGGGCCATATGACGCCGTATTGATCGGCTCAGGCGACCGCGAGCATCCGTTCAACGGCGCCGGCACTACGACCAATCCGCTGATCAACGCGGTAACCAACCGGTATTACATGATCAAGGATCGCAATACCGGTTTCACATACTCGGGCGCAACGATTGCCGAGGGCGGTTTGTACGACATGACCAATACCCTCACGTCGGCGCAGATCTCCGCGGCGAGCTCGGCGCTGGCCAGCGCCCAAGGATGGTATATCACCCTGTTGACGGGAGAAAAAGTGGTCAGCAGCTCGGTGACCCTGGGCGGCGCGACGTTTTTCAATACCAACCAGCCCACCGCGCCCGCACCAGGTGTATGCACCGGCAACCTCGGCATCGCGCGCGAGTACTCGGTCAATTTCCAGACGGGCGGGCCGATCTCCCCTCTCAATGGCGCGGCCAACTCGAGCCGCTTTCTGGTGCACGCGGGCGGCGGCTATCCGCCCTCGCCGGTCGCCGCCATCGTGAGCATCGGAGGCAAGCTGCAGCAGGTCCTGATTTCGGGCACCTCGGTACGGCAGCCACCGGCCGCCCTGATCGGCGCCCGCATACGCACCTTCTGGAACCAGAAGTAGCGCGGCCGCCGGTCTGACCTGCGAGTTGCTACCGGTTCAAACTTACGTCGCGGCAATCACCGTCGCGGCGATGCGCGGCGAACTTGACTATCCGCAAAGCCTGCGCCAGCGCGTGGCCTTGCTCAAACGCCTCGACGCGGGCGCGCTAGAGCGCGTCTACGACGAAAGATTGCGCCTGTCGCCGGGCGCCGACACGATGATCGAGATCGCCGGCGGCAAGCTGACCGGACGCATCACCAGCGATATCGTCGACGCCGAAAGCAAACGCACTACATTGCTGCAGGCGCGCGACGAACTGGGATTAGGCAAGGACGAGATCGTCGCGCTCGGCGACGGCGCCAACGATCTGAAGTTCATGGCGGAAGCCGGCGTCAGCGTCGCCTATCACGCCAAGCCGGTGGTGCGCGCGCAGGCGACCTGCGCGCTGAATTACGTTGGGCTCGACGGCGTGCTCAACCTGTTCAATTGACGGCGCGACGCTGCTCGCCGCGCAGCTCGTAGGCAAGCCATTTACCGCTCTCACGGCACATTCCGTAGCGAAACGGCATATGCCCCCGTCCCGGCGTAAAAAACCGCAGATCTTCGAACCATACGCAGGGCGCGGCGCCGCGCTCGATCCTGTACAGCGCGGGATGGCGCGCAAACCAGCGGTAGAACGCGAAGTTCGGCTGCTCCCACGCTTCGCGCGCGAGCGCCTGGTCTTCCGCCCCGCTGCCGTAACGCGGCACCGTCAGCCACACTGCTTGCGCAACCGGCATGTAGGCCGCGCCTATGCGCGTGAGGAAAGCAGCGTCGTCCGCCAGCGCGGCTGCAGGCTCGGTGCGTGACAGGCTCACCAGGCTGTAGTGGTGGCGTTCCGGTTCGGTCACGAATACGTTCCAGTTGAAAGGCAGTGGCGGTTGCGGCACAGCGTCTACCTGGTACTGCGCATAACCCGCGGCGCGTGCATGGGCCTCGCCGAACTCGATTGCGCGCTGCCGCTGCAGCGCCTGGAAGCCGACGTACGATACAAGCACGCACAACGCAATCAGCGCGGGCTTGCGCGACTTGCGCCACACCGCGGAGGCAGCGAGTCCGCTGAGGATAATGCCGGAGAACCACAGGTCGATGATGAAAGTCGTCGACCACGCATAGCGCACGTCGGAGAGCGGCGCGAATATCATGGTGCCGTACGGCGTGATCATGTCGCCGAGGATGTGCACTCCCACGCCGAGTCCCGCCATCACCGCGCAACTGCGCCAGCGCGAGCGGTCGCGCCCTATCACCCACGCGCACACCAGTCCCAGCAGCACGGCCCACAGCGGCAGCATCAGCACAGAATGCGTGACGCCGCGGTGGTTGTAGAGATAGGCCAAGGGCGATACCGGCGACACCACGATGTCGCAGTCCGGAAACGCCGCCGCGAGAAAGCCGACCGCGAGGCGCGCGCGCATCGACAAACCGCCAGGTTCCGGCCGAACGCGCGCAGTGGCCCGCGCAAGCAAAGCTCCGCTCAACGCATGCGTCA
>CAMBSS010000102.1 GCA_945870465.1 Bordetella parapertussis
CCAACCGTGTTGCCCGCGAACTATCGATCATTACCTTGGCTAAACTCTTGTGTGCCCAGCAGTCACTAACATTGACCGATGTCGCAATCCGGGCGCTCAATGAACGGCTCGGATTACGAACATGAAAAGCCGGGGTAACATCAGCCCCAGCCCTCACCCCGCTGACGCGGGGCGAGAGGGCGCAACGTCTGACAGATTATTTCGTCAACTGCTCGCGCAGCCACTGCCACGCCGCGGGCCCCCATTCGCGCTCGCTGCGGGCCGCGATGTGGCCGTCGTCGGGATACACGCGCGCCACGCGGCCGGTGGGTGGGCCGCTTTCGAGCGCCAGGTAGAGATTGCCGATCGGTGTGAGGTGGTCGACTTTGCCGTTGACGAGAAACATCGGCATCGTCAGCTTGTCGAGCAGCCCGTTGTCTTTCAGCGACCAGCGCAGGAAATCCTTGCGCTGTTCTTCTTCGGTGATGGTGTGCGCCGCCGGCTTGGTGCCTCGCGGGCCGAACCAGTTGGTGCGCGCGCGTTCTTCCGCGGCTTTGCGCCATTCCGCGCGTTCTTCCGGCGAGCCCCAGTAACCGACGCCGCCCGGCGCGCATGAGATGAGTCCCTTGATGCGTTGATCGTGAGCGGCGAGCCGCATCACCCATAGACCGCCGCGGCTGACGCCGAAAGCGCCCAGCCGGTTGCCGTCGATTTCCGGACGCGCCGCCAGCGCATCCAGCGCGGCCTGCCACGCGACGACAGCTTCGGGCGTGTGATCGAACGTGGTCTGGCCGGTGCCCGGCGCATCAACCACCAGCGCCGCCATGCCTTCTTTCATTGCGCCTTCGGCATATTTCTCGCGGTCTTCCTTGTACATGTCGCCACCGCACATCACGAGCACCGCCGGCACTTTGTTCGATGCGGACGCACCCTTGGGCAAGCGCAGATAGCCGACAGCTTCCTTGCCGTCGCGCTGGATGCGGATGGTCTCGGGCGGCGTGTCGAGTAGTTCGGATGCGCGCCGAAAGCAATCCAGGTATTTGTTGTAAGACTCTTCCTTGATTTTGCTCATCGTCGGCGGGCAGATCGACGAGCCGCCGCGGTAGGGCGACGGGAAACGCGCGAGGCTGTAATAAGTCTTGGCCTGGATGAATGCGCTGCGTGCGGCTGCCTTGTCGCCGCGTTTCAGCGCGGCTTCGGCGTCCGTTTCGTAGCGCGCGGCCACCGCGCTCCACGCTGGCACCCAGTCTTCGTCTTCCGTGCCTTTGAGCTTCGCAACGGTGTCGAGCATGGGCTGCAGGTCATCGACCAGGTTGAACCAGCGGCGATAGAATCCGCCGGTGGCAACGACGAAAGGGTCTTCGTCAGGCCGCACCGGCAGTTTTGCGAGCATTTCAGCTTTGTTGCTGGTTGCCATCAATCTCTCCCTGATATGTTCTAGAAGCGACCTCAAAAACATTTTGGAACCGCCGATGCACGCCGATGAACGCAGATAAGCTCAAAAAAGCCTGGCGTTGGTTCGGGGCCGGACATGGATTCTATATCGGCGTTAATCGGCGCGCATCGGCGGTTGCTTGCCGGTATTGTGTTTTCGAGATCGGTTCTAATATGTTGAAGCGCGCTGGTATATGTCGAAAAAATCCGCGCCGCCAAACCAGCCGGGAACATACGGTGAGCCGCGCGCGTTGTAAAGACCGCGCAGCCTCAATTTCGCGCTTGACGGCAGCGCGGGGCGGGTGGAAGCTTCTGCACTCTTATACTCAGACGGTCAGATTTAATCACGACCGCAGATCCCGAGGAGGGCCGCTATGTTTGGAGCAAAAGCGTGGTCCGGCGCAATCATGGCCGCGACAGTTGTCTTTGCGCCTGTGGCGCAGGCACAGGACTATCCGAACCGCCAGATCCGCATCGTGCTGCCATTCAGTCCCGGCGGCGGCACCGATTTGCTCGCGCGCCTGCTGAGCAAGCGTTTCTACGAAGTGTGGGGACAGACCGCGACGGTCGATAACCGTCCCGGCGCGGGCGGCAACCTCGGCGCCGACATCGTGGCCAAAAGCGCGCCCGACGGTTACACGTTGCTGATGTCGACGGCGTCGCTGGCTGTCAACGTGACGCTGTATTCAAAGCTGCCATTCGACGTGCGGCGCGATTTCATACCGATTACCCAGGTGGCGTCAGCGCCGCTGGTGGTCACCGTGCATCCTTCGGTGCCCGCGCGCAGCGTGAAGGAGTTCGTCGATCTCGCCAAAAAAACGCGCGGCGGGTTGAATTTTGGCTCCAACGGCACCGGCACCACCAGCCATCTCGCGCTGGTGATGTTCAACCAGATGGCCGGGACCACGTTGACCCACATTCCGTATAAGGGCGCGGGCGCGTTGATGACCTCGCTACTGTCCGGCGAAGTCGAAGTCGGCTTTCCCGCCGTCATCAGCGTGCAGTCGCATCTGCGTTCCGGCCGGCTGCGCGCGCTGGCGGTGACGACCAAGCGGCGTTCCTCCGTATTGCCCGACGTGCCGCCGCTCGACGCCATTTATGCGGGTTTCGATATCGACAACTGGTTTGCGCTGTTTGCGCCGGCCGGCACGCCGCCGGCCATCATCAATCGCATTCACACCGAGGTCGTCAAGGGCTTGCAGCACGCTGAGTCGAAGGCGTTCATGGCGAATGAGGGCGCCGAACCGGTCGCCAGCACGCCTGCAGAATTCGCTGCGTTCGTCGCGCGCGAGATCGACAAGTACGCGCAGATGGTCAAGCTGTCGGGCGCGAAACCGGATTGATGGCAGGATTTACGCGCGACGAATGAGGCCCGACCACAAAAACACACTGAGAATACCTGCGGCAATAGGAGTATTGCTCGCGGGCGCGGCGGTAGCAGCCGATTTTCCGAACCGGCCGATCCGGCTGATCGTGCCGCAGGCGCCGGGCAGCGCGTCCGATACCGTCGCGCGGCTGGTCGGCGCGGAACTTGTGCAGCAGTTGAAGCAGCAGGTGGTGGTGGACAACCGTCCCGGCGGCGCGCTGATGATAGGCATGGAATTGGTCGCGCGTGCGGCACCCGACGGTTACACCATAGGTTATGCGCCGATAGGCGCGCTGGCGATCGGCCCCAATATCGTGCGTGGCCTCACGTTCAGCGTACTGAAAGACCTGCAGCCGATCGCGCATACGACCACCGGCAACATGTTGTTGGCCGCTTCTCCGTCTACACCGTTCAAAACGGTGCGCGATGTCATTGATTACGCGAAGCAGTATCCCGACAAACTTTCCAACGCGTCGTCGGGCAACGGCACGCCGGGCCACGTCGGCTTCGAGTTGTTCAAATTCATGACCGGGACCCGCATAGTGCACGTGCCGTACAAGGGCGGCGCTGCAGGCACCATCGATCTCATCGCGGGCCAGGTGCAATTGATGATGGAGAGTTCGAATTCGATGACGCCGCACGTCAAGTCCGGCAAGGTGCGCGGCCTCGCGGTGAGCAGCCCCACGCGCTCGCCGGCGTTTCCCGATCTGCCGACCATCTCCGAAGCCGGCGTGCCCGGCTACGATGCGACAACGTGGACCGGCATAGTCGCGCCGGCCGGCGTTCCGCCCGCGATCGTGGCGAAGCTCAATCTTGAAATCAACCGGGCGACCGCGATGCCGTCGCTGCGGGAAAAGCTGATGGCGATCGGCTCCGAGCCCGTGAGCAGCACGCCGGCGCAGTTCGGTGAATTCATCCGCCACGAAAACGCCAAGTGGGCTGACGTCATCAAACGCTCGGGTGCGAAGCTGGATTAGACGCGGGACTGTCTGTTGTAGAATCCGGCTATTACGCGGCACACGACGGTTGCTTTGCCGCGCCCCCCCCGGAGGCATCATGGCTTTGAAGCTGCGCCCCTTGTCCTACAGCCTCGGCGCCGAGGTTTGCGACGTCGATGCGTCGCGCCACATGAGCGAGCAGGAGTTCGGCGACATCTATTGCGCGTTTCTCGAGCACGGCATCCTGCTCTTGCGCAACCAGAAACTCACGCGCGAGCAACACATCGAGTTCAGCCGCCGCTTCGGCGAACTCGACAATCACGATTCACTGCCGCGAGACCGCCATCCGCAGTATCCGGAGCTGTTGATGGTGACCAACGAACCCAAACCAGATGGTTCACCGTCGGACTCCAAGTACACCGGGCGTCAATGGCACTCAGACCTGTCGTTCACGCTGGTGCCGTCGCTGGGCTCGCTCCTGCGTTGCCATACCGCACCGCCGGTCGGTGGCGACACCTTGTTCTCTAATATGTACGCCGCGTATGACGCGCTGTCGGACGGCATGAAAAAACTGATCGCCGATCTGCACGGCATCCACCAGTCAGGCACGCGCAAAATCGCCAACGACCAAACCGGCGTCAAGCGTGCCGCCGAGCAAAAACGCATCAATCCGCCGGTGGCGCAGCCAGTGGTGCGCGTGCATCCGGAGACGGGGCGCAAGGCGCTTTACATCGGCGAGAAAGTGAACCGCTTCGACGGCATGACGGAAGAGGAAAGCAGGCCGCTGATCGATTATCTTTGCAAGCACGCGACCAGGCACGAATTCGTTTACCGCCACCAGTGGCGGCCGGACGATATCGTCGTATGGGACAACCGCTGCACCATGCATTGCGCGCTCGGCGATTTCGACGAGACGCAGTTGCGGCACCTCGAGCGCACCACGGTGCTGGGCACGCCGTCGGGTTACGTCGCGCAGGCGGCGTGATGCGGGGCATGGGCTATTGTAATTTCCGTATCCTCGCCTGCTGCATCTTTGGCCTCGCGGCGCAGTCAATCCAGGCTGCCGACTACCCGAACAAGCCGATACGCATCCTCGTTCCTTTCGTGCCCGGCGGCGCGACTGATATTCTTGCGCGCCTGGTCGGCCAGAACCTCACGCAGGCGTGGGACCAGCAGGTCGTCATCGACAATCGTCCCGGCGCCAACGGCATCCTCGCCGCCGACCTGACGGCGAAAGCCACGCCTGACGGCCATACGCTGCTGTTCGTGGCGATCGGGCACGCCATCAATCCGCTGCTGCAGAAGAATCTGCCGTACGACACGCAGAAGGATTTCACGCCGGTGAGCCTCGCCGCAGTGCTGCCGCTGATCGTGTGCGTGCATCCTTCGGTGCCGGCCACCAGCGTGAAGGAACTGATCGCGCTCGCCAGGATGAAGAAACTGAATTACGCGTCAGGGGGCGTCGGCTCCTCGCAGCACCTGGCGACTGCATTGTTTGCCTCGATGGCGAAAATCGATCTGGTGCATATTCCGTACAAAGGCGGCAACCAGGGCCTGCTCGATACCGTGGGCGGGCAGGTCAACATGATGATCTCGACCATCCTGTCGCTGACCCCGCACGTGAAGTCAGGGCGCTTGCGCGGCCTTGCCATCACCACGGCGAAACGCAATGCGACATGGCCCGACATGCCAACGGTGGCCGAGGCAGCACTGCCGGGTTATCAGTCGATCGCATGGTACGGCATGGTCGCCCCGCGCGGCCTGCCGGCGCCGGTGCTGAAAAAGCTGAGCGACGAGGTCACGCGCATCATCAAGTCGAAAGCCGTGCAGGAAAATCTCATCGCGCAGGGTGCCGATCCGGTCGGCAGTTCGCCGGCGGAATTCGGCGCATTCATCAAGGCCGAGTCCAGGCGTTACGAGTCAGTTGTTCGTGATGCGGGCGTCACGACGGAATAATCCGCCGGGCATTCGCATCGTCACTTCATCACTGAGCCATTTCATTGCAGGACAAAGCGCGTTTTATTCAGCCCGTGATCGTGGCGGCTGTCATGGCATTCCTGATGACCGCCCTCATCACGTTTATCAATCTAGGGCTGCCGCCGGACTATCTGTGGCGCTGGATGATCGCATTTGCGATAGCATGGCCTTTCGCGACGATCGCCGCTTTCATCGCGATTCCCATTGCAAAGCGCGCGACCGCGTTCATCATCGAGAAGCTCGATGGATGAGTGATGAGTGATGAGTGATGGGTGATGAGCAATGCGCGATGGGCAAATGGTGACGGCTAATTCAGTGATTGGGTGATTTAATCGCTTAGTCACGCAGACACCAAATGACTCAAGAAAGGTGGAGGGGGCACGTATTTCCCATCACCCATTGCCCATCGCTGATCACACGTTTCTACTCAGGTTTGATGCCCGCAGCCTTCGCGATCGCCGCGTATTTCTCGAGGTCGTTCTTCAGGAATTTCGCGAACTCTTCGGGCGAGCTGCTGATAGGCTCGAGGTTGAGCGCGGCAAAGCTGCTCGCGCGTGTTTTCTGAAGTAGTTTAGTTCGGCACCCAAGGTAGCGGCGCTTGCACGGTACCCGGCCAGCGCGCGCCGTAGCACTGCGTCCATGAAAAACACCTGCGTCACGCCATGCGCTTTCAACAAATGCGCGACGAGCCGCGAACCCTTCATTTTCTCTGCCATTGATTTCCCCCAAACCGTCTGCGGTTGCCGGACTGCGCCATGCCCAAGCACGTCCGGACCGGCGCGTTTTTTTCGCCGTTATCATAGCGCAGCCGGAATTTCTGTGATTAGATAGTACGGATACGTGTATGGAGGCAGGAATGGCGAAGTTCGATGAGTACAGCAGCAGTTATCGCTTCATCAAGATGGAGCGGCGGGGCGGCATACTGCAGATGAGTCTGCATACCGACGGCGGTCCGTCGCAGTGGAATCTGGATGCGCAGGTTGAATTCGTGCGCGCTTTTACGGATGTCGGCGCCGACCGCGAGAACCGCGTCGTCATCCTGACCGGCACCGGTGCCGAATTCAGCGGGCCGCGGCTCGATCCGGATACCCCGTTTTTCCACGGCGCTAAATTGACGCCCGCTGGCGTGCACGAAGTTTTCGTCAATGCGCGGAAGATGGTCAACGCGGTGCTCGGCATCGAAGTGCCTATGATCGCCGCCGTCAACGGCCCGGCCAAGCGCCATGCCGATCTGGCGCTCATGTGCGACATCGTCATCGCGGCGGATGACGTGACATTCGAGGACACCGCGCATTTTCACAACGGCAGCATCGTGCCGGGTGACGGCATCAATGTCGTTTACACCATGCTGATGGGGCTGAATCGCGCGCGCTACCTGATGCTGACAGGGCAGGTGCTGGAGGCGAAGGAGGCGAAGGACATCGGCCTCGTCGCCGAACTGTTGCCGCGTGACAAGCTGTTGCCGCGTGCATGGCAGTTGGCCGAGCAGCTTGCCAAGAAATCCGACATGCTGCTGCGTTATACGCGTGCGGTGCTGACGCACCCGTTAAGGAAGCAGCTCGACGAAGGCTTGCAGTATTACTTGTCGATGGAAGCGCTGTCGACGCTGGACAGGTCGCAGTGACGGTTTATAGCTTGACGCAATAAATCTTCGTCACGGTGTATAAAATCAACCCGCTAACTCGGCTGCGCATCAGCCGCCCGTTTTGATGATTTTCGGCCAGCGTGCCATTTCGGCGCGGATAAAAGCGTCGAACTCCTCCGGCGTGCCGCCGGCCAGCTCAACACCGTCGCCGGTAAGCCGGGTGCGGATCGCGGGGTCGTTCAGCGCCTTGTTGATCTCGGTGTTCAGTTTGCGCACGAGGTCGCGCGGCGTGCGCGCGGGAACGATGACTCCGAACCACGCGCGCACGTCGAATCCCGGCAGGCCGGACTCGGCCATGGTCGGTAGCTCCGGCGCCAGCGCCGAGCGTTTCGGGCTCGTCACCGCCAGCGCGCGCAGCCGGCCGGCTTTCGCGAGGCCGATGCTGGTGTTGATGGTGTCGAACATCATGGTGACCTGACCGCCCAGCAGATCGACCTGCGCCGGTGCGTTGCCCTTGTACGATACCTGCACGACATCCACGCCGGCCAACTGGTTCAGCATCATGCCCGCCATCGAAGGGCCGCCGCCCTGGGCGCCCGCCGCGAACTGGAGCTGGCCGGGGCGTGCCCTGGCGAGTGCTATCAGCTCGCGCGCGGATTGCGCGGGCACCGCCGGATGCACGACCAGCAGCAGGGGGATGTCGCCGACGTGCGCGACGCCGGAAAAATCCTTCAGCGTGTCGTAGGGAAGTTTTTTGATAAAGATGGGATTCGTCGCGTGCGACGAATAGGCCATCATCATGGTGTGTCCGTCCGGCGGCGCCTTGGCGAGTAGCTCGCTGCCGATCACCGCGCTGGCGCCCACGCGGTTGTCCACGATCACCGGCACGCTGTAGCTGGCGGCCAGAAACTGCGCGACGGTGCGGCTCAGGATATCGACCGAGCCGCCGGGCGGCGACGGGCAGATCATGCGCATGGGGCGCGACGGAAATTGTTGCGCTGCTGTGGCGAGTGGAAGAAGCGCAAGGGCGATCAATGCTGCTTGCAGGTGCTGCATAAAGTTCTGGTTTGACATGATCAGGATTGGGCTGGTTTGGTCACGAGCAGTTGCAGGACGAAGGTTTCTCGGTCGATAGGGGCGGTGCACCCATGCGCGCGCAAAGACTCGCCGGTGAGATGTGCGTCGCACGCGCTGTCGAGCGCCTCGATCGAGACTCCTTCGAGCACGACTATCCACTTGGGGATGATGGTCGGCCGGCCTTTTCTCTCCACCGGCACCACTGCGCTCGCTGCAGGGTCCGCGATGAGCAGATGCGCGCCGGCGATCTCGGGAATTTCCGCGAGCTTGGTCAGCGCGCCGTCGAGATGGCGTTCGAGTTTTTCTGAGGCCCCATCGACGGGACCGAAACGCAGCGTGAGCGCATAGCCGCCGATGCCTATGCCCAGCGATTTTTTTACCCGCGCCATGCCGCGCACGCTGTTTTTGACGAACGGCGTGGTGCGCTGCGTGAGGGCGCTCGGCGCGTTGGCCTTGGCCAGATAGCCGGGCCCCGTCAGCACGGCGATGTCATCGACCTCGTAAAAATTGAGAAAATCGCGCTGCGCGTTCACCGCGCGATAGCGCCGTCCGCGCTGAAACCCGTCGATGCGCACGCGTCCGAGCATGTGCTCGCGGCTGTGCCATTCGTAATATGCGGCGCGGTGCTCCGGCGCCACGTCGGCCCAGTTGATCATCATGCCTTTCCCAAGCAGCATTTTCGGTCCCTCGTGTTGTTCAATGCCTGAATCAAAACCCCAAACAACTATTAGCCGCAGATAAACGCCGATAAACGCAGATGAAACCCGCGCCAAATGTTTTTGATTTTAACCGTGTGTATCTGCGGCTGCAGTGTTTTAGGCGTTTCTTGTCAATCCATCCGCGCGCCCGAGACCGCGACGATGCGGCCCCAGTTCGCGATTTCGCTTTTGATGTACGCCGCAAACTGCTCGGGGGTGTTGGTGACGACCATCGCGCCCTGGCCCGCGAGCCGCTCCTTCATCTCCGCGGTATTGAGCGCCTTGACGGCTTCGGCGTGCACGCGCGCGATGATCTCCCTCGGCACTCCGGCCGGCGCCAGCAGACCCCACCACGAGACGATTTCGTAATCGCGCAGGCCGGACTCGGCGACAGTCGGCACGTCCGGCAGCGGAGGAAAGCGCTGCGCGCTGGTCACCGCCAGCTGGCGCAACCGTCCCGATTGCACGTACGGCTGTGCGGCAATCGGCGAAGTGAAATAAAGGGAAGCCTGGCCCGCGATCACGTCGGTCAGCGCAGGTGTTGCACCTTTGTACGGGATGTGGACGATGTCGACTTTCGCGAGCTTCTTGAAATACTCGGCGGCGAGGTGGCCCGGACTGCCGTTGCCGGCTGAAGCGTAGTTGATAGAACCCGGCCTGGCTTTGGCGAGCGCGACGAGGTCGTTGACCGAGCGCGCCGGCAGCGAAGGATGCACGACGAGCAGATTCGGCGAGGTGGCGATCAGGGTGATGGGAGCAAAGTCCTTCACCGGATCGTACGGCAGCTTGCTCATCAGGTGCTGATTGATCGCGAGATTGCTCGCCTGGCCGACGACCAGCGTGTAGCCGTCTGGCGCGGCTCTCGCGGCGGCTTCCGCGCCGAGCACGCCGGCCGCGCCGGCGCGCTGCTCGGGGACGACCTGCTGTCCGAGAAGCTCGCCGAGCCGCGCGCCCAGTATGCGTCCGAAAATATCGGTGGCGCCGCCGGGCGGATACGGCACGATCAGCCGTATCGGCTTTACCGGATAGGATTGTGCAAACACCTGAGCGCAGGTAAATGCGAAAATCGGAATTATCAGGGCATGCAAGAAGATTGTTTTCATTGCATGGCACCTAAAAGATAGTCACTCCCGCGCAGGCGGGAGTCCTGGAGGAGCCGGGAAAATGTATGCATATCGAATTAAACTTTTCTGGATTCCCGCCCCGGTCCGATACTTGCCGAGGCAGGCGCTCACTCGCGGGAATGACAGGGAGCAGATCCGCACAGATTTTTATATCAGCTAGTAGTGTATCAGCAGAGGTGACGTGGTGAGAACGGGAAGTCATCGACAGACGGTTGGTGCGGCGGCGCTGGTGGCCGTGCTGGGCTCCGCTTGTGCCTTTGCGCAGCCGGGCGTATTTCCTTCGCGGCCGGTGCGGCTGATCGTGCCGTATCCTCCGGGTGGTGGCTCGGACGTCATCGCGCGCATACTCGCGCCGAAAATGAGCGAAGGTTTCGGCCAGCAGGTCGTGATCGACAATCGCGCGGGCGCTGCGACCATCATCGGCCTCGACATGCTGGCGAAATCGCCGCCCGACGGTTACACGTTCGGCATCGCGACCAGTACGCTCGCCGTGAATTCGACGCTGAATAAATCGTTGCCGTTCGACACCGCGCGCGACTTCGCCCCCATCATGCTGGCGGCGGACGGCCTCTACGTGCTGGTTGTGCATCCGTCGCTGGCGGCAAAGTCCGTGCGCGAGCTGGTTGCGCTCGCGAAGGCCGCGCCCGGCAAACTGAATTCCGCTATCGCCGGCTCCGGTACGCCCATGCACATGGGGCTCGCGCAATTCAACGCGATGGTGGGGTCGCGTATTCCGGGGGTGATTTACAAAGGCGCCGGGCCCGCGCTGACGTCATTGCTCGGCGGCGAAACGCAGATGGCGTTTATCAGCATGCCGACGGTCGCGGCGCATATACAGGCGGGCAAATTGCGCGCGCTCGCGGTGACGGGCGAACGCCGCTCGCCCGCAGCGCCAGATTTGCCGACCGCCAGCGAATCCGGTTTACCCGGTTTCGCGCTGAGCGGCTGGTACGGATTCCTCGCCCCGGCGAAAACCGGCACGGCGCAGATCAATCGCCTGAACGCAGAGTTGCGCAAGGCACTCGCGCACCCCGACGTGAAGCAGCGTCTGCTCGATTTCGGCGCCGATGCGGTGGCCAGCACTCCTGCCGAATTCGGCGTGTTTCTGCGCGCGGAGATCGCCAAGTGGGGCAAGGTCGTGCGCGAGGCGAACATCCAGGCCGAGTAACGGGCCTTCCGGCTGGCGAAGCGTCAGGCGGGGGTGGTCGGCTTGCCGTCCTTGTTGAGCGCTGCGCGGAACTTCTCGGTGAGTTGCTCGACGGGCAGTGATTCCAGGTCGCCTTTGAGTGAATCGCCTTTCCAGGTGGCTTCCCTGATTACTTCTGCCGGCGCGATGATTGCGCGCGCTTCCAGCCGCTTTTTGTTGCGGTAGAACTCCAGTTGTTCCCTGATTATTTTTTTTGCGACTAGCGCGATGATGATTGCAGCGAGACTGAAGGCGCCAATAGCGCTCCAGATCCAGAAATCGCGGCAAACGGGTACATGCATGTCGCTTCCCGCGCAGTATTGCGCGTAAACGGCCAGCCGTTTGAGTTGTTCCCAATACGGCTCCACCATTTTCAGGGCTTCCATCGGACTCCGTCGCGTTTAACCCGCAGTTAATGAACGGTGCTGATCGTGTCCCCGCAGGCCACATTTCTGGCCACGGGTTTTCCATATCGCATTGTCATATTATGGGTCGGCGTGCGGAGATTCTCCACCGGTTTTACGCAAATTCCAAGCGGGTTTCGTAAAAACCGGCCACTTCAACTCCCGCGCCGTTCTGGCGCCTTTCCCGCACTTGTCGAGAATTCTCCGCGCTATGTTCGACAACGCACAGAGCAGGCGCCGGCGGCGGCTGAGAATCGCTGCAAGGATAGTGCGCCTGCAAATCCGGCGCTGATCGTCAATCAACCGTGAGGAGATCGAAATGAACTGGGATGGCATCGAAGGCAACCGGCATCAATTCAAGAGTCATGTCAAACAGCAGTAGAGCATGCTGACCGACGATCATCTCGACAAGAGCGCCGGCAGACGCGAACATCTGGTCGGCAAAATCCAGGAGAACTATGGCGTTGCGGAGCATGAGGCCGAGTGCCAGGTGATGGACTGGGAGCACGGCCATCAGGATCTCTTCGCGGAGTCCGCAGTCGAGGTGAGGAAACACAACGTAGGGTTGAAAGGGCAGTAGGCCTGTAAACTGGTCAATGCTATTGGAAGAACGGCGCATCCGCGGATGCGCCGTTTTTTTGCTAACGAATCGTGCGGCCGGGCTACTTCAATCGCCGCGCCCTGCGAACACCTCCTGCATGATGCGGAACGCCTCGACCGCGGCAGGCAGGCCGCAGTAAGTGCCGGTCTGCAGCAGCACCTCCGAGATTTCCTCTTTGGTGAGGCCGTTGTTGAGCGCGGCGTTGATGTGGAGTCGCAATTCGTGAGGGCGGTTGAGTGCGGTCAGCATCGCAAGATTCGCAACGCTGCGCTGTTTGAACGTAAGCCCCGGCCGCGCCCAGATCTTGCTCCACACGTATTCGGACAGTTCGGTCTTGGGCTGCGACAGCGCGTCGACTGCGTGCGAATTGGCGACGTGCTGCTCGCCCAGCACCTGGCGGCGGATTTCGCGCCCGCGCGCGAGTTCGGCGGGTTCCAGCAATGGGTTGTCCTTCATCGCGTTCCCCTCAGGCGGCGTCGAATACGTCGCGCATCGAGCGGAACGCATCGACGGCCGCGGGCGCGCCGCAATAGACGTTGGCGTGCAGCAGGATTTCCGACACTTCTTCGCGCGTGACGCCGTTGGTGAGCGCGGCGCGGATATGCGTTTTCAGCTCCTGCGGGCGGTTGAGTGCCGTCAGCATGGCGATGGTGATCATGCTGCGGTCGCGCGGTTTGAGCCCGGGGCGCGCCCACACCGCGCCCCACACGTATTCGTTGACGATTTCCTGCAGGGGCTGGGTGTACTTGTCGACGGTCGAAAGCGTTTTCTCGACGTGCGCCGCGCCTAACACCTGCTTGCGCATGGCGAGTCCTTTGTCGTGCAGTTTGCTGGTCATGGTTTGCTCCTTGTTAAATGAGTCGATCGGAAATCGGGGCGGCGGGTTCTATCAGCGTGGCGTCGTCATCGCGCGGATGCTTGGGATTGGACACCGGAATCGCCGCGAGCGGCGCCGTGGATGGTTTGAGCAGTTTTTTCAAGGCGGGCACGTCGTCTATGCCTGGATCCAGCCAGAACTGATAGTCCTGTGGCTCAAGAATAACGGGCATACGGTCGTGCGCGTGCCTCATCGACGCGGCGGCATCCGTTATGAGAATAGTGCACGATTCCACGATCTGCCCGCCGCTTTGCCAGCGGTCCCACAGGCCGGCGAAACAAAAATCGCTGTCGTCGGCGAGGTGAAACCACCACTTCTGCTTGCCGGCTTTCAAAGCCTGCCATTCGTACCAGCCGTCAGCGGGTATGAGGCAGCGTCGTTTCCTGAAAGGCGTGCGGTAAGAGGCTTTCGTTTCCACGGTTTCTGCCATCGCATTGATGGTGTTGAACGAAATGCGCGGCTCCTTTGACCAGTGGGGCAGCAGCCCCCACTTCAGCTCCGTCAGTTCGGCGCCGTCGTCCGCGGTGATGCGTATGACCGGCACTTTGGTGCCCGGCGCTACGTTGTAGCGCGGCGGCAGGTCCGGCCACTTGCGCTTGATCAGCGCGCCGAGCGCCCTTTGCGCTTTTTCCGGGCGATGGCGTCCTTCAGAATAGCGTCCGCACATATGACTGAACTGACTGGCCCCGTTTGAATTTGCATGTCAGTTTATCTCACAACCCGATCGAGCATATTGCGGGCGCCGGCGGAAACTGCATCGACCTTGTTCCCGGCGCACGCGTGCAACATAATACGGCCACGAACGTTTTTGACGGGACGCAGATGGAAACAGGATTGAAGGGCAAGACCGTATTGATCACTGGCGCCAGCCGCAACATGGGACGCCTCGCGGCCATCGCCTTCGCGCGCGAGCGCGCGAACATCGCGATCTGCACCAGCGCCAAGATGAAGGAACTCAGCGAAGTGGCCGCCGAATGCCGCGCGCTGGGCGCAAAAGTGGTGGCCGAGCAATGCGACGTCGCCGATGGCGCCTCGGTCAAAGCTTTCGTCGACAAAGTGCAGGCCGAGCTTGGCACTGTTCACGTCGCGCTCAACAACGCGGTTTACCGCGTAGACAGCACGCCTTTCCTCGAAGTGTCCGAAGACGCCTGGGAGAAAAGCTTCCGTGTGAACCTGGGCGGGCCGCGCAATATCTGCCGCGCCGTGTTGCCGATGATGATCAAACAGCGCTGGGGCCGCATCATCAATTTTTCGGGCATTGATCCGCTGCTGGGCGGCAGCGTGGTGAAGGGCATGGCCAAGCTCGGCATCGTCGGCTTCACGCGCGGCATCGCGCGCGAATTCGCCGAGCACGAGATCACCGCCAACTGCATAGGGCCCGGCACCATAGACAGCGAGCGCGAAAAGACATTGAAGCCCAAGCTCCTCCGCCCCACCCAGCCGATACGCCGCATGGGCACGTCGCAGGAAGTCGTGTCATTGATGTTGTACCTCGCGAGCGAAGACGCGGGGTTCGTCACCGGGCAGAACTACCTGATGAACGGCGGGATGTATTTTCAGTGATTTGAATGAAAAGGAATGCGGCTTGTTGTTGCCGGCTTTGCGTCAATTAAATCGGCAACTAAACTTTCAATCAATACGCGCTGTTCGTCGGTATGCAAGTCAACCATGCTCTGGACATAGATACGGCATTGCCGTAGTATGCCGCAATGTTTGAGTTCATCGAGACTCCTTTTTTCACCAAGGCGCTTGAGCGCTACCTCGATGATGACGATTACTGCGAATTGCAGGCTCATTTGAATGAGCATCCCGATTTTGGAAAGGTGGTTCCCGGATGCGGCGGCGTGCGCAAGCTTCGTTGGGCTGCCGAAGGGCGCGGGAAACGTGGCGGGTTGCGTGTCATCTATTACGTGCGTCTCGTCCGCGGACAAATATGGATGCTCACGCTCTATGGCAAGAACGTTCGCGAAGACATACCGGCGCATATCCTGAGGGCTTTGAAAGAGGAAATCGAAGATGAGAAAGATGACTGAGAAGCAGCTGGCCAAATGGGAGAAGTCCCGCGATATCGGTCAGGAGATCCTTAAAGGGGTCCGGGATATCAAGGCGGGCCGTACCGGCAGGCGCTACACGACGGGGTCTTACCCCATCGTCCGGGCGCGGGAAAAATCGGGCTTGTCACAAGAGAAATTTGCCGGACTGCTGGGCGTGTCAGTTCGTACTCTGCAGGACTGGGAGCAAGGGCGTCGCGAGCCCAATGCCGCTGCAAAGACATTAATCAAAGTCGCAGAGCTGCACCCAACAGTACTGCGCAAGATCGCCGCGTGAAGATGCCACCGTATGAATCGTATGAGAACACTGTTTAAATTTACCGGCGGCGCCATGCTGATCTGCGCACTGCACGCGGCCGCATTCGCGCAAACGCCTGCCGATCACCAGCA
>CAMBSS010000103.1 GCA_945870465.1 Bordetella parapertussis
GATATCGTTGAAATCGATTTCCTGCGCGTGCAGCGAACGGCCCGAGGTCTGGGTGTGGTACTTGAGTTTCTGGCTGCGCCCGGAAGCACCATAAAGATCGCGCATGGCGACTGCCCAGATGCGGCGCGCGACACGCCCGATCACCGAATATTCCGGGTCCATGCCGTTGGAGAAAAAGAACGACAGGTTGGGCGCGAAGTCGTCGATCTGCATGCCGCGTGCGCGATAGGCCTCGACGTAGGTGAAACCGTTGGCGAGCGTGAACGCGAGCTGAGAGATCGGGTTCGCCCCCGCTTCCGCGATGTGATAACCGGAAATCGACACCGAATAGAAATTACGCACCTGCTCGCGCGCGAAGTATTCGGCGATGTCGGCCATTACCTTCAACGAAAACTCGGTCGAGAACAGACAGGTGTTCTGGCCCTGGTCTTCTTTCAGGATATCGGCCTGTACGGTGCCGCGCACCGTCTGCAGAGTACGCGCGCGAATGTCCGCGGCCTCCTGCGCCTGCGGCGCACGGCCGTGTTCTTTTTGGAATGCGTCCAGCTGCTGATCGATCGCCGTATTGAGAAACATCGCGAGTATGGTCGGCGCCGGCCCGTTAATCGTCATCGATACCGAGGTGTTGGGCGCGGTCAGGTCGAAGCCGCCGTAAAGCACTTTCATATCATCGAGCGTTGCTATCGACACGCCGGAATTGCCGACCTTACCGTAAATGTCGGGGCGCTCGTGCGGATCGCAGCCATAGAGCGTGACGGAATCAAACGCCGTTGACAGGCGCGTCGCCTCCGCATGCGCGGACAGCATCTTGAAACGGCGGTTGGTGCGGAACGCATCGCCTTCGCCAGCGAACATGCGCGTGACATCTTCGTTCTCGCGCTTGAACTGAAACACGCCCGCGGTAAATGGAAAATAGCCGGGCAGATTTTCGCGCCGCAACCAGTTCAGCAATTCGCCATGGTCTGCGAATTTAGGAAGTGCTACTTTCGGCAGATGCGTGCCGGACAAAGTCGTCACGGTGAGCTGGGTGCGGATTTCGCGGTCGCGCACTTTCACCACGTACTCGTCGCCCGTGTACGAAGCCTGTACCTGCGGCCAGCCGTCGAGCAGGGCTTTGCTGCCGGCGTCCAGAGCGCGGTCGCGTTCCGCAATCAGTGGATCGAGATCTGCTATAAGTTCGTCATTCCGGCGTACGCCGGAATCCAGACCGGCATTGGCCCTGGATCCCGGCGTACGCCGGGATGACGGAGACTCGCGCAACATGCGCTGCGTCTCCGTCAATTGCTGGCGCTCGCGCGCGATGCTCACCTGCTCACGCGTGCGCTGGTGGTAAGCGCGCACGGACCCGGCGATCTCGGCGAGATAACGTACGCGCGACGACGGCACTATGGACACGTTGCCGGTGGAAGCGCGCGAAGTGACGTGCGCAAGACTGCCGGCCTGCAGCTTGAGCCCGGCCTCGGCCAGTTTCGGCTTCACCGCCTGGTACAACGCGGTCACGCCGTCGTCGTTAAAGCGCGCGGCGATGGTGCCGAACACCGGCATCTCGTGCGGCGATTTGCCGAAGGCCTCACGATTGCGCTGTACCTGCTTGGCTACATCGCGTTGAGCATCCGCGCCGCCCTTGCGGTCGAACTTGTTGATGGCGACGAAATCGGCGAAATCGAGCATGTCGATTTTTTCGAGCTGGCTGGCGGCGCCATACTCGGGGGTCATCACGTACAGCGAAAGGTCGACGAGCGGCACGATGCCGGCGTCGCCCTGCCCGATGCCCGACGTCTCGATCACGATGAGGTCGAAGCCCGCGATCTTGCACGCCGCAACCACGTCGGGCACGCAGGCCGCGATTTCGCTGCCCGCGGCACGCGTCGCCAGCGAGCGCATATAGAGATTGGGACTCTCTATGGCGTTCATGCGAATGCGGTCGCCCAGCAGTGCGCCGCCGCTTTTGCGGCGCGACGGGTCGACCGCCACGAGCGCGATCTTGAGACGGTCGTTCTGGTCGAGCCGTAGCCGCCGCACCAGTTCGTCGGTCAACGACGATTTACCCGAGCCGCCGGTGCCGGTGATACCGAGCACGGGGACGTTTTTCACTGCGCCGGCGCGTTCTGCCAATTGGTGGCGCATTTGCTGATCGACCGTGTCATTTTCCAGCGCCGTGATCATACGGGCCAGCGCACGGCGATCGCCGCGGGCCACTTGCGCGAGATCGAGCGGCTTGAGCGCCGACGGATCGAAATCGCACGCCGCGAGCATGTCGCTGATCATGCCCTGCAAGCCGAGCTTGGCGCCGTCCTCGGGCGTGTAGATGCGCGTCACGCCGTAAGCGTGCAGTTCGGCGGCTTCCACCGGCACGATTACGCCGCCGCCGCCGCCGAACACCTTGATGTGCGCGCCGCCGCGCTCGCGCAACAGGTCCAGCATGTATTTGAAGAATTCGACATGGCCGCCCTGGTACGAGCTGACGGCGATGCCCTGCACATCTTCGTCGAGCGCCGCGGTGACGATTTCGTCGACCGAGCGGTTGTGGCCAAGATGGATGACTTCCGCGCCGCTCGCCTGCAGGATCCGGCGCATGACGTTGATCGACGCGTCGTGACCGTCGAACAAACTGGTGGCGGTGACGAAGCGTATCTTGTGCTTCGCCGCCCCTCCGCGCTGCCCGGTTTTCTTTTGTACGCTCAAATCGGTCATAATCGCCGCACTCTTTTGGCTAGCTTACGCCGGTGCCACACCCAAGGCAAAATCAGCCTCCGCACGAACTTATCGATGCCGCAGGCACGCGCCACGCCGCGGTGACATCGCCGCCGCGCATTGTGTCGCTGGTGCCGAGCATCACCGAGCTCGTATGCGAACTCGGCCTCGCGGCGGCGCTGGTCGGCCGCACCGGCTTTTGCATTCACCCGCGCGACGGCGTGCGCGGCATTTCGAAAGTCGGCGGCACCAAAGACGTCGATCTCATGCGCATACGCGAACTGGCGCCGACCCACGTCATCGTCAATATCGACGAGAACGAGAAGCCCGCGGTCGATGAACTCGCCCGCTTCGTGCCGCACATCATCGTCACCCATCCGCTCGCGCCGCTCGACAATCTGGCGTTGTATCGCCTGCTCGGCGGCATATTCGATCGCGCGGACCGCGCAGAAGGACTGTGTGCCGAATACACGCGGGCTCACGATGATGCCGTCGCTGCGTGCGCCGCGTTGCCGCGGCAAAACGTGCTGTATCTGATCTGGCGCAAACCGTGGATGACGGTGTCGCGCGATACGTATATATCGCGCACGCTGGCACTGGCCGGCTGGGACACGCTGCCGGCAACGACGCGCGTGCGCTATCCCGAGATTGAGCTGGATGCCGCTATGCTCGCCAACGTCGATCATGTTCTCCTCAGCAGCGAACCGTATCGTTTTCGCGAGCGCGATATCGGCGTCGTGCAAAAACTGCTGCCGCCCGGCGCGCACTGCAGCGTGCGTCTTATCGACGGCGAAATGACTTCGTGGTACGGCAGCCGCGCGATCCGCGGTCTGGACTACTTGGTGCGCTTGCGTCGGGCGATGGTTTAAAGCTTATCAGGCCGCCGTCTTTTTTGGTTCCAGCCGCAATTTCACGTACGATCCCGGCGCGTCTTCGAGCGCTTTCAATTTGCCTTTGCCTGGCACGCGTGCCGGCACTTTTTCCCCGGCATGCCCTTCAGCCCACTGCGCCCAGTCTGTCCACCACGAACCGCCGTGCTGCTTGGCAGCGTCGAGCCACGCTTGCGGCGTGGCGACGAGCTTTTCGTTGGTCCAGTAACCGTATTTGTTCGCCGCCGGCGGGTTGACGATGCCGGCGATGTGGCCGGAGCCGCCGAGCACGAAACGCACTTTGGATGAAAACAGTTGGGCGCCGGCGTAAGTCGATTTCCACGGTGCGATGTGGTCTTCGATGGTCGATGCGAAATACAGCGGCACCTTGACCTTAGTGAGGTCGATCGGCACTTTGTTCAGCGTGATGCCGCCCGGCTGGCGCAGCAGATTGCGGATGTACATATTACGCAGGTAAAAACTGTGCATCGCCGCCGGCATGCGCGTCGAATCCGAGTTCCAGTACAGCAGATCGAACGGAAACGGGTCTTTGCCGAGCAGATAGTTGTTGACGACGAATGACCAGATCAAATCGTTGGCGCGCAGCATGTTGAAGGTGATCGCCATCTCCGAGCCTTCGAGGTAGCCGCGCTCGAGCATTTTTTTCTCGAGATTGGCGACCTGCTGCTCATCGATGAACACTTCGAGTTCGCCCGGATCGGCGAAGTCGATCATGCTGGCGAAAAACATTGCGCTGGTGATGCGATCGTCTTTTTTCGCCGCCATATAGCCCAGTGCCGCGGCGAGCAGCGTGCCGCCCAGGCAAAAGCCGATTGCGTTGACTTCGCGTTCGCCAGTGGCTTTTTCGATCGCATCGAGCGCGGCCAGTGGGCCGTTGATAAGATAGTCGTCAAAGGTTTTTTGCGCGTACGTCGCGTCGGGATTCACCCACGACACGATGAATACGGTGTGACCCTGCTCAGTTGCCCATCGCACCAGCGAATTTTTCTCGCGCATGTCGAGAATGTAGTACTTGTTGATCCACGGCGGCAGAATCAGCAGCGGGCGCCGGTAGACTTCGTTCGTTAGCGGCGCGTACTGGATGAGCTGCATCAGTTCGTTCTGGTAGACGACTTTGCCGGAGGTCACCGCCAGGTTGCCGCCGACCTTGAATGCATCGGGATCGGTTATTTTCACGCGCAATTGCTTGCCGCCGCTGCTTTCGAGGTCTTCGAGCAGGTGGTTGAGTCCCTTGACCAGGTTCTGGCCGCCGGAGGCGACGGTTTCGCGCAGCACTTCGGGGTTCGTCAGCACGAAATTGCTCGGCGACAGCGCGTCTATGTACTGGCGGGTGTAGAAGTCAACTTTCTTGGCGGTCTGCTCGTCCAGGCCCTGCACGCCGCCGACCGTCCGGTGCATGTGCTTGGCGGCGATCAGGTACGACTGCTTGATATAGTCGTAGAGAAAATTGTTCTGCCAGTCGTCGTGCTTGAAGCGGCGGTCGCCGTTGGCCGGCGCGATCACGGGCTGCGCGTGCTGGCCGAAAAACTGCAGCATCGAGTTCTGCCAGAGCGACATATAGTCCTGCCACAGCTTCATCTGCATCTCGGCAAACTTCGCGGGATCCGCGAGCAGCTTGGCGGTCATCTCGTAAAACGCCTTGGCGATGCCCAACTCATCGCCGAACGCAGGCTTGCCGCCGGCGCTCTGGCGCGCGATGAAGTCGCTCATGAGCTGGCTGCTGTGCTGTGCGATCTCGGCGTAAGTCTGCGCGAGCTGGTTCGGATCCAGCGCGGGTTTGGTCGGTTGTTCGGCCATGCAGGTTCTCCTTTGATCGCTGCGCGTCAAACGCGCGCGTAGCGGTAAATTCCGTCATCGCCGCGCGCGCGCTGAAGCTGGCCGCGGCTGTGCAGGAAATTGATGTGCGAGAGCGTCTCGCCCATTGCGAACATCGTCTGCTGCGCAATGTGCTCGAGCGCAAACGGCAGCGGCATGCGCAACCAGTAGACGCCGGGCGCGACTTCCCGCAGCTTGCCGGGCGGCGGTGGCTCGGCAAATGGGTATTGAAGCCCGTCGGGAACGCGTGACTTGACTTTCGCAGCCTGTTGCATTACGTTTACGTAAAGGTGATGTGCTGGCTTTTATTAAATAATATTGATTTTACACGGATATATTGCAAAGCACAAATGAGTGATGTCCATACCATAACCGATCTCGCGAAGGAGTTCGGGATCACGACCCGCACCATCCGCCATTACGAGGATGAGGGATTACTGTCCCCGCGCCGCGAAGGCCAGAACCGGCTGTTCAGCCACCGCGACCGCGTTCGGCTCAAGCTCGCGCTACGCGGCAAGCGCCTGGGCTTTACCCTCGCGGAGATCCGCGAACTGTTCAATCTATACGACCTGGCCCGCGACGAAAAGCGGCAATTGCAGGAGCTTATTACCAAGCTGGAAAAGCGCCGCGTGCTGCTTGAGCAGCAACGTGAAGACATCGAGGTCATGCTCAACGAGATCACGTTTTTCGAAAACCAATGCAAGAAGCTGCTGGCCAAGAATCCTGTCCAGCCAGCAGCCGCTTGAAGCTTGCCAACAACTCCAGCGAACGACTAGTTTTAGTTAACGTTAACGTAAATGTAATGCAAAAAACACTCATAAAATGAATGCGATTGCCCCTCCCGACCCTAATTACGCCACCCGCGTACGCGCCAGTTTCGAGCGCCAGCAGGTCATGGCCTGGATAGGCGCGAAACTGACCCACCTCGCTCCCGGGCAATGCGAAATCATGCTGCCGCGCAAGCCGGAACTGGCCCAGCAGCATGGCTATATACATGGCGGCATCATCGGCACCATCGGCGACACGGCCGGGGGCGATGCCGCCTTCACCCTGATGCCGCACGATGCGAGCGTGCTGACCGTGGAATTCAAAATGAACATCATGGCCCCGGCCGACGGCGAGCAGCTGATCGCGCGCGGCGAAGCGATACGCGCCGGCCGCTCGCTGGTGGTCGCGCGCGCCGATGTGTTCGCCGTCAAGGACGGCAAGGAAACGCATTGCGCGTCGCTGCTGCAGACGCTCATGACCATGCACGGCAAAGCCGATCAATAGGCGCCGGCGATGAACAGCCCCTCCCTCGACTACGGACTCAGCGAAACCATAGCCATCCTGCGCGAAACGGTCGCCAATTTCGCCGCCCGCGAAATCGCCCCGCGCGCCGCCGCCATCGACCGCGCCAATGAATTCCCCAACGAACTGTGGCGCAGCCTCGGTAATCTCGGTGTGCTGGGCATTACCGTCGAGGAAGAATACGGCGGCACCCATATGGGCTATCTCGCGCACATGGTCGCGATGGAAGAAATCAGCCGCGCGTCTGCCTCGGTCGGTCTCTCGTACGGCGCGCATTCGAATCTGTGCGTGAACCAGATCCGGCGCAACGGCAATGCGCAACAAAAGCAACGCTATCTGCCGAAGCTGGTTTCCGGCGAGCATGTCGGCGCGCTGGCGATGAGCGAGCCGGGTGCCGGCTCCGACGTGGTGAACATGAAACTGCGCGCCGACCGCAAAGGCGACCGCTTCGTGCTGAACGGCACCAAAATGTGGATCACCAACGGGCCGGATGCCGATACGCTGGTGGTTTACGCCAAGACCGATGCCGCCGCCGGCGCACGCGGCATCACTGCGTTCGTCGTCGAAAAACATTTCAAAGGGTTCTCGACGGCGCAAAAGCTCGACAAACTCGGCATGCGTGGCTCAAACACCTGCGAACTCGTATTCCAGGACTGCGAAGTGCCGGCCGACAACGTGCTCGGCGAAATCGGCACGGGCATCAACGTGCTGATGAGCGGCCTCGACTACGAGCGCGCGGTACTCGCTGCCGGCCCGCTCGGCATCATGCAGGCGTGCATGGACGTAGTGCTGCCGTATGTGCACGAGCGCAAGCAGTTCGGTCAACCAATCGGCGAATTCCAGTTGATGCAGGGCAAGCTGGCCGACATGTACACGACGATGAGCGCGTGCAAATCGTATGCCTACGCCGTCGGCCGCGCCTGCGACGACGGCCGCATCACGCGCAAGGACGCCGCCGGCGTGATTCTCTACACCGCCGAGAAAGCGACATGGATGGCGCTCGAAGCGATTCAATGCCTGGGCGGCGTCGGCTACACCAACGACTATCCGACCGGCCGCCTGCTGCGCGACGCCAAGCTTTATGAGATCGGCGCCGGCACTTCCGAAATTCGCCGCATGCTGATCGGCCGCGAACTGTTCGACGAGACACGATGAAAAAACCGGCGCCGCAAAGACGCGAAGGCGCAAAGAAAGGCCCATGGGTCGATCAACTTCGTGAATCTTTGCGTCTTTGCGCCTTTGCGGCAGATTATTTGGAGCTTTCTATATGCAAAACGATCCGGTAGTGATTGTCGGTGCGGCGCGTACGCCCATGGGAGCCTTTCAAGGCGACTTTAAGAATGTCTCTGCACCCGAACTCGGCGCCGCAGCGATCAAAGCGGCTGTTGAACGCGCCGGGCTGAAACCGGAAGACGTGCAGGAAGTCATCATGGGCAACGTGCTGTCGGCGGGCCAGGGCCAGGCGCCCGCGCGCCAGGCGGCGCTCGGCGCCGGACTGCCGCTGGGCGTCGGCTGCACGACCATCAACAAGATGTGCGGTTCGGGCATGAAAGCGGCAATGCTCGCCAACGATTTGCTGCTGGCCGGCACCAACACCGTGATGGTTGCAGGCGGCATGGAATCCATGACCAACGCTCCGTACCTGCTGCCCAAGGCGCGCGGCGGCCTGCGATTGGGCCATGGCGAAGTCAAAGACCATATGTTTCTCGACGGGCTGGAGGACGCATATGACCGCGGCCGGTTGATGGGCACGTTCGCCGAGGACACCGCAGCCAAGTACCAGTTCTCGCGCGAAGCGCAGGACGGCTTTGCGATTACTTCACTCAAGCGCGCACAGGACGCCATCAACCAGGGCTGGTTCGCTGCAGAAATCACGCCGGTCAGGATTACTGGCGGCAAAAGCGACACGACCGTGACCCGCGACGAGCAGCCGTTGAAGGCCAATCTCGACAAGATCCCGCAACTGAAACCCGCGTTCCGCAAGGACGGTACGGTGACGCCGGCGAATTCGAGCTCGATTTCCGACGGCGCCGCGGCGCTCGTCCTGATGCGGCTCTCCGAAGCACAGAAGCGCGGATTGAAACCGCTGGCGAAAATCGTTGCCCACGCCAGCCACGCGCACGAGCCCAACTGGTTCACCACGGCGCCAGTCGGCGCGATCAAAAAACTGTTCGAGAAAACCGGCTGGAACAAGAACGATGTCGACCTCTATGAAATCAACGAAGCCTTCGCGGTGGTGACGATGGCGGCAATGCGCGACCTGGACCTGCCGCACGCCAAGGTCAATGTCCACGGCGGCGCCTGCGCGCTCGGCCACCCGATAGGTGCGAGCGGTGCGCGCATCGTCGTGACCCTGCTTGCGGCGCTGGAAAAATACGATTTGAAGCGCGGCGTCGCCGCGTTGTGCATAGGCGGCGGCGAAGCCACCGCCATTGCCATCGAACGCATTCAATAAAGGACCATCATGCCCGCTGCCATCGATTTCTACTTCGACTACTCGTCGCCGTACGGTTATTTCGCGGCGATGAAAATCGACGATCTCGCGGCGAAGAACGGCCGCAGCGTGAACTGGAAACCCATATTGCTGGGCACGGTGTTCAAGGTGACCGGCGGGCAACCGCTACCGATGCTGCCGCTGAAAGGGCCTTACGCGTTGCGCGACATTCTGCGTTCGGCGCGCTTTCACGGCTTGCCGTACCAACAACCGTCGAAATTTCCTGTCGCAACGCAGGCGCCGGCGCGCGCCTTCTACTGGGTCAACGATCGCGACCCCGCGCTCGCAAAGAAACTCGCGCAGGCCCTGTACCAGGCTTATTTCGTACAGGACCGCGATATCTCAAGCCCGGAAATTACCGCCGACGTGGCCGCGACGCTCGGCCTGCAACGCGACGAAGTGCTCGCCGCGCTCAACGACGCGGCCGTCAAGGATCAACTCAAGAATGAAGTCGACGCGGCAATCAAGCTTGGCGTGTTCGGTTCGCCGTATATCGTGGTCGATGGCGAGCCGTTCTGGGGCATAGACCGTTTCGACCAGATCGAGCACTGGCTTGCCCGCGGGCCGTTCTGAATCTGTCGTCATGCGCGCCAAGCTCGAAGCCCGGCAGGTCAACATCGTGACGCTTGAAGTCGACGCCATCGTCAACGCCGCGAACACGACTTTACTTGGCGGCGGCGGCGTCGACGGCGCGATCCATCGCGCGGCGGGTCCCGAGCTGCTCGCAGAATGCCGCACTCTCGGCGGCTGCCCGACGGGGGAAGCGAAAATCACCCGCGGCTATCGCCTGCCCGCCAGACATGTAATTCATACGGTGGGGCCGGTCTGGAACGGCGGCACGCGCGGCGAACCCGGCCTGCTGGCCGCATGCTACCGCAACAGTCTTGAGTTGGCGCGCGAGCATGGCCTCAAAACGATGGCGTTCCCGGCCATCAGTTGCGGCGTCTACGGTTACCCGCTTGAAAAAGCGGTTACGATAGCGGCGCGAACGACCAATGATTTTCTCAGTGCGCACCCCGTCATGGAAAAAATAATTTTCGCGTGCTTCGACGAAGACGCGCTTGCCGCCTACAACGCCGAACTCGCGCGGCTCAGCGCTTAACTCAACTATGCTCGCTTCACTTTTACGCACCTTGTTCAAATCCCGTGATCGCGCACCCGCCGCGACGGCGTCGCGCCGCCTGCATCTCGGCTGCGGCAGGGACATCCGCGAAGGCTGGATCAATCTCGATGTCAGCCCGCTGCCGGGTGTCGCCGTGGTCGCCGACCTCGATGACTGCCGCAACAAGCCGCTGCCGCTCGCCGACAATTCCATGGACGAGTTCTTCGCCAGCCACGTGATCGAGCATCTGCACTATCCTCTCCCCTTCATGCAGGAATTGCACCGCGTCGCCAGCGCCGGCGCGAAAGCGGTCTTTCACGTGCCCTACGGATCGAGCGACGATGCCGACGCCGACCCGACCCACGTGCGCCGCTATTTCGTGAACTCTTTTCATTTTTTTTCGCAGCTCGCCTACTGGCGCGCGGATTACGGTTATCGCGGCGACTGGGAAATCGACAGCATCGTGCTCACGGTTCCGGCCGAGCGCTACGCCGGCATAGAACAGGCGCAGATATTCGAAGACATCCGCTCGCAGCGCAACGTGGTCATCGAGATGATCGCGACATTAAAAGCGGTCAAGCCGATACGCACGCCGGGCAGCCAGGAAGCAGCACCTGTGCGCGTTTCCATCAGGCGCGTCCCGCAATCGGATGGAGCGCCAAAACCCCCATGACCGCCTTCAAATCCCGGCTCAAACCCGACAGCGACGATTTCAAAGCCGCCGCCGCGCAAATGCGCGCGCAGGTCGATGACCTCAGGCAAAAACTGGCAACGGCAAGCCAGGGTGGCGATGCCGCCTCGCGCGAACGCCACACCGCGCGCGGTAAATTGCTGGTGCGCGACCGCATCAAGGCCCTGCTCGATGCCGGCTCGCCGTGGCTGGAGCTGTCGCCGCTTGCCGCTTTCGAGATGTACGACAACGCCGTGCCGGCAGCCGGTATCGTCACCGGCATCGTCCGCGTGATGGGACGCGAGTGCGTGGTGATCGCGAACGACGCGACTGTCAAAGGCGGCACCTATTTCCCGCTGACGGTGAAAAAGCATTTGCGCGCGCAGGAAATCGCGCAGGCCAACCGCCTGCCGTGCATCTACCTCGTCGACTCCGGCGGCGCGCACCTGCCGAGCCAGGACGAAGTCTTTCCCGACCGCGATCACTTCGGCCGTATTTTCTACAACCAGGCCAATATGTCGGCCCTCGGTATCGCGCAGGTCGCGGTGGTGATGGGCTCGTGCACCGCCGGCGGCGCTTACGTGCCTGCGATGTCGGACGAAACCATCATCGTCAAAAACCAGGGCACGATATTTCTCGCCGGCCCGCCGCTGGTCAAGGCCGCGACCGGCGAAATCGTCAGCGCCGAAGAACTCGGCGGCGGCGACGTGCATACCAAAACATCGGGGGTCGCCGATCATCTCGCCGACGACGACGCACATGCGCTCGAAATCGCGCGCCGTGCCGTCGGTCATCTGAATCTCGTCAAGGCGGCCCCGCTCGACATGCGCGAACCGCGCGCGCCGACGCTCGACGCGGCCGAACTGTACGGCGTGATCCCGGTCAATCCGCGCCAGCAATACGATATGCGCGAAATCATCGCGCGCATCGTCGACGGCTCCGAATTCGACGAATTCAAAGCGCGTTACGGCGCGACGCTGATCACTGCCTTCGCGCACATCGCGGGACATCCGGTCGGCATCGTCGCCAACAACGGCATCCTGTTTTCGGAGTCCGCGCTCAAAGGCACGCATTTCATCGAGCTGTGCAGCCAGCGCGGCATCCCGCTGGTGTTCCTGCAGAACATCAACGGCTTCATGGTTGGCAAAAAATACGAAGCCGGCGGCATCGCCAATGACGGCGCGAAGATGGTGACTGCGGTTGCCTGCGCGCGCGTGCCGAAATTCACCGTTATCGTCGGCGGCAGTTTCGGCGCCGGCAATTACGGCATGTGCGGACGCGCTTTCGACCCGCGCTTCGTGTGGATGTGGCCCAATGCGCGCATTTCGGTGATGGGCGGCGAACAGGCCGCCGGCGTGCTGGCGCAGGTCAGGCGCGACGCGCTGGAAAAAAACGGCAAGACCTGGAGCGCCGAAGACGAGCAGGCGTTCAAAACGCCCATACTCGAACAGTACGCACAACAGGGCAGCGCTTACTACGCGAGCGCGCGGCTGTGGGACGACGGCGTGATCGATCCGCTGGAAACGCGCAACGTGCTGGCGCTGGGACTCTCCGCCGCTCTCAATGCGCCCATCGAGAAAACCACGTTTGGCGTATTCAGAATGTGACTGCAGCGGGCCGGCAATCCGGCCTGCTTTATCCGCGCGTATAATCCCGTCTCCCCTGCAAGTTGCACCATCCGACGCCTGACTGGAACCCCCATGACACAAAAAGTGCTGACCCAGATCGACCCCAACGGCAACGCAACGGTCGCGTTCAATCGTCCCGAAGTGCATAACGCGTTCGACGCGGAAATGGGCCTGCAGCTCATCACCGCGCTGAAAAAACTCGAAGCCGACCCCAAGGTACGCGCGGTGGTGCTGATGGGCCAGGGCAAAAGCTTTTCGGCAGGTGCCGACATCGCGCACATGAAAAAAAGCGCCAAGTTCACGAAGGAACAGAACCGCAAGGCGGCTCTCGCATCGGCGCAGATCTTTCACACGCTCTACACGCTGAAAAAACCGACCATTGCGCGGGTGCACGGCGCGGTGCGCGGCGGCGGCGTGGGCCTCGTTGCCGCCTGCGACATCGCGATCGGCTCGCGCGACGCCACCTTCCGCCTGTCGGAAGTGCGGCTGGGCATCGTCCCCGCCATGATCAGCCCGTACGTGGTCGCCGCCATCGGCGAGCGACATGCGCGGCGTTACTTCGTTTCAGGCGAGGAATTCGACGCCGCGGAAGCGTATCGCATCGGCTTGCTGCACGACATCGTCGAGATCGATGACCTGAATGCCGCCGTGGGCGCCATGCTGTCGCAGGTGTATTGCGGCGGCCCGCTAGCCATCGCCGCCGCCAAACAGCAAATCAGCGATATTGCGCACGCGGGCATCACCGCAGCTATCATCGCGGACACCGCCAGGACTATCGCCGACATCCGCGCCACCCCCGAAGCGCAGGAAGGCCTGACGGCATTCCTCGAAAAACGCAAAGCGGCATGGATAACGCCCACACCTCAGAAAAAGCAAACGAAAAAACGTTAGCCACAGAGGACACAGAGTTCACAGAGATAGAACCCGAAATAATTTATTGCCTTTGCTCGGTGTCCTCTGTGACCTCTGTGGCTGCGATTTAGAGATAGCCCTATGACCCTGCCCAAAAAAGTCAAAATGGTCGAAGTCGGTCCGCGCGACGGCCTGCAGAACGAAGCGCAGAATGTGCCAGCCGCGGTCAAAGTCGAATTGATCGACCGTCTGACCGACGCCGGGCTGCCGGTGATCGAGGCGACAGCCTTCGTGTCGCCGAAGTGGGTGCCGCAAATGGCCGACAACGCCGAGGTCATGGCCGGCATACGCCGCAAAAAAGGCGTGGATTACCCGGTGCTGGTGCCCAACCGCAAAGGCCTCGACGCCGCGATCGCCGCGGGCTGCGATGAAGTCGTGGTGTTCGCCGCCGCCACCGAAGCGTTCTCCAAGCGCAACACCAATTGCACCATAGACGAAGGCCTCGCGCGGTTTTCCGAAGTCTGCGCCGAAGCGATCGCCAAAGGGCTGCGCGTGCGCGGCGACATCTCGGTATGCCTCGGCTGCCCGTACGAAGGCGAAGTCAACCCGGCGCAGGTGGCGCGGCTGGCGCGCGAACTGTACGCGATGGGCTGCTACGAAATCACCATCGCCGACACCATCGGCGCCGGCACGCCGGGCAAGACGCGCGCGGTGATCGAAGAGGTCGCGAAATATGTGCCGGTCGAAAAACTGGCCGGCCATTTCCACGACACTTACGGACAGGCGCTCGCGAACACGCTGGCCGCCCTCGAATGCGGCGTCGCCACTTACGACAGCTCGGTCGCGGGCCTCGGCGGCTGTCCGTACGCCAAGGGCGCGACCGGCAACGTCGCCAGCGAAGACGTGCTCTATATGCTGGATGGAATGGGCATAGAGACCGGCGTCGATATGACCAAGCTGATCGCAGCCGGTGATTTCATTTGCGCCGCGCTCGGCCGCACGACGCTGTCGCGCGCGGCGCGCGCCATCGCGGCAAAATCGAAGGCTGCGTAAACCCGCGTCATGGCCGACGACATCGAATCGCCCTGCGTCAGGGTTTGCATAATAGACGGCACGCGCGACATTTGCCGCGGCTGCTACCGCACGCTCGGTGAGATTTCAAAATGGTCGAGCTACACGCACGCGCAAAAACTGGCATTATTGGAAGACCTCGCGCAGCGCAAAGCGCGCACGCCATTTCCGCACCATACGTAGGAACAGGAGTTAAACCATGCCTCTCTCGCCGCCTGAGTCCCGTACGCTCATCCACAACCGCACCATCGAATGCTACGGTTACGAGCGCGCGGATGGTTTGTGGGACATCGAAGGCCACCTGGTCGACAGCAAGACCCACACGCATTCGCGCCGCAACGGCGGCCGCGAGCGCGCCGCCGGGCAACCCGTGCACAGCATGTGGCTGCGGCTCACGATAGACCTCGACCTGCTGATCCACGACGCGGAAGCAGTGACCGATGAAGGGCCGTACCCGACCTGCGGCGCAATCACGCCCAACTTCAAAGCGCTCAAAGGCGCGACCATAGGGCCCGGCTGGCGCAAAAAAACGCTGGAACTCCTCGGCGGTATCAAGGGCTGCACGCATCTCGTCGAACTGCTGGGGCCGATAGGCACCACCGCGTTTCAGGCGACCGGGCGCGCGCGCGAAAAACATAACGCGGGCAAGACAGTTGTCAAAAAGCCCTACCAGATCAACTCCTGCCATATATACAAAGACGACAGCGCCGCGGTCCTTGAACGCTGGCCGCAGCATTACACCGGCAAATAGCGACTAGCCGCGGCCGCCGCGCAAATCGCGCACGATTTCGCGCGCGGCATTCATCCCCGGTACGCCGGACACGCCGCCGCCCGGATGCGTGCCAGCCCCGCACATATACAACCGCGCGAGCGGTCCGCGATACGCGGCATAACCCAAAATCGGTCGCGCGCTGTAAAGCTGATCGAGCGCAAGCGCGCCGTGAAAAATATCGCCACCCACTAAGCCAAATTGGCGTTCGAGATCGAGCGGCGACAGCACTTTGCGGCCGAGCACGCTCGCCTTGAAATTCGGCGCCCAGTTATTCACGGTTTCTATCACCAGATCGGCTGCTGCATCCC
>CAMBSS010000104.1 GCA_945870465.1 Bordetella parapertussis
TTCTCCGTGTAGCCGGTTTTCATGCCGTCGACTGTCGGGTCCGACCACAAGAGGCGGTTGCGGTTGGCCTGGGTGATGTTGTTGTAGCGGTATTCCTTCATCGCGTATAGCGGATGGTATTCGGGAAAATCGCGGATTATGGCGATGGCAAGCAGCGCCAGGTCCTGCGCGGTGGAATAGTGCTGCGGGTTGGGCAGCCCGGTCGAGTTCATGAAGTTCGAGTTCTTCATGCCCAACTGCTGCGCCTGGGCATTCATTTTTTGCGCGAAGGTTTCTTCGCTGTCGGCGATCAGTTCGGCCAGCGCGATGCACGCGTCGTTGCCGGACTGCACGATCATGCCGCGCATCAGTTCCTCGACCGTCACCGCTCGATTGGGCTGGATAAACATGCGCGAGCCTTCGGCTTTCCATGCGCGTTCCGAGACCGGCACGTTTTGCGTCAGCTGGATCTGCTTTTGCTTCAGCGCGGCAAACGTCAGGTATGCCGTCATCAGCTTGGTGAGTGATGCGGGCTCGATTCTTTCGTCCGGCGTTTTGCCGGCGAGCGTCTGCTGGCTGTGATGATCGAGCAGCAGGAAGGAGCGCGCGGCAATGGGCGGCGCCGGCGGCACGAGCGGATGGGGCGATTGGGCGAACGACGCGTCGGCAAACAGCGACAGCAGAAGCAGAAGTGTGCGCATGAATTCCGAAAATTTTGATTATAACAAAGCAAAGTTGCATTGCCGGCGGCAACTTGAAACAATGAGCGCCCATTGAGTCAACGCTAAACTGGAAAATCTCCGACATGAACAATCTGCAAAAAGTTGCAAACGTGGCGGTCATCGCTTTGCTGTTCGCATCTTCGGCATTGGGCGCGGAATCGGTAACGACCGCCAATGCCTGGACTCGCGCGACCGTGCCGGGGCAGAGCGTGGCTGGCGCCTACTTCGACATCACGTCCGTTGCGCCTGCCGCGCTCGTCGCGGTAGAAAGCCCGGCCGCGAAAAAGGCCGAACTGCACACGATGTCGATGGATGGCGGCGTGATGAAAATGCGCGCGGTGCAGAAAATCGAATTGCCGGCACAGCAGACGGTCAGCTTGAAGCCCGGCGGTTACCACGTCATGCTGATCGATATCAAACGCGAGCTCAAAGCGGGCGAACGCGTGCCGCTGAAAATCGTGGTGCAGGACGGCAGGGGCGTGAAAACATCACTGAACGTTGAAGCCGAAGTGCGCGCGGCTGCACCGCCGGCGCAGCATATGAAATAGGCGGTTAGCGCGTTACCGCGCGTTACCGCCGTCGCGGTAACGGCGCACGGCCACCCGCAGAAACGCGAGTTGCGTGCGGAATTTGCTGCAGCCCTTGCATATCAGGAGATGCAGCTGCACGCTCCATTGCTCGAGAGGCCCGAGCCGGCGTTCCTGTGCTGCCGACAACAGCACGCTGATTTCTTTGCATGAGCGCATGGGATTTATCGGCTCGCGCCGCCAAACCATTTGATTTCGAGGCATTCGCGCAGAATGATGCGGGCGCGATGCAGGATCACCCACAGGTTGGTCGGGGTGATGGCCAGTTCCTGACAGATTTCCTCCGTGGTCATCTCCATGACTTCGCGCAGCATGAACACGCGGGCGGTGCGCTCCGGCATCAGCCGCGAGCACACTTCGAAGATTTCCCAGAACTTGCGGTTTTCCAGCGCCTGCTCGGGGTCTCCCCAGGTGGCCGGCATTTGCTGCCAATGGCCGTCGCTTTTGAACAACGAGTCCACCGTCTCGGCGTCAGTACTGTCTTCGACGCCGGTCAGCGGCTGCTCGCGCGACTTGCGGCGTATGGCGTCGATGATCTTGTGCTTGAGTATGCCGGTGAGCCAGGTCTTGACCGAAGAGCTGCCGCTGAAACGGGCGCGGCCTTCGAGGGCTGCCAGCAGCGTTTCCTGCACGACGTCCTCGGCGTGGTCCGGGTTGCGCAGTTGCAGCAGCGCGTAGCGCAGCAAGTATGGCCGGTGCTGCTGGAGGTCCTTATCGCTGGGGGGATTCACAAGGGGGCTTGAAATCGGGGCGGGTGGTCCAATCTACGGTTTTTTTTGCCCGCTCACAAGTGCTTCCGGGTATTGGGGGCGCGCACTTGAAAATATTCCGGGCGCATCCCATATGTGTTGTGTAGGGCAGGAGCCCGCTAAAAACACAGGAGAATTTACTATGGTAAACGTTGCACGTTTCAACACGCTCGATACCGCTCTGGACGACCTGGTGCGCGGATTCTTCGTGCGCCCGATGAATTACGAACCAGTCACGACGCCTGCGCAATTGCGCGTGGACGTGACCGAAAACGAAACCGGCTATGTGGTCCGCGCCGAGATTCCCGGCGTCAAAAAGGACGACATCAACGTGGGCATCGAAGGCAACCAGGTCGAAATCAGCGCCGAAGTGAAAAATGAAAAAGAAGTCAAAGAGGGCGAAAGGGTGCTGCGCTCCGAGCGTTATTTCGGCACGGTCTACCGCGCGTTCGTGCTCGGCAATGACATCGACGAGAGCGCGACCGAAGCCCGCTACGCCGACGGCATTCTGGAGCTCAAACTCGCGAAAAAAGCGCCAAACGCGGCCAAGCGCATCTCGATTCAGTAACCTTTGCAGCAGCTGGGCGCAAGGCGGCGGGCCGCAGGGTCCGCCGCCTTTTTTGTTGCCTGCGGTCGTGTAGAATAGTCAGCGTTTACTCCCGCGCCGAATGCCCCATGGCTCTGACTGCTACTTCCGCTGAACTCAAAGCGAAAATCCTCGCCGAGGCGCTGCCGTACATCCAGCGTTTTCACGGCAAGACCATCGTGATCAAGTACGGCGGCAACGCCATGACCGACGAGAAGTTGAAACACAGCTTCGCGAGCGACATCGTGCTGTTGAAACTGGTCGGTATCAACATCGTGATCGTGCACGGCGGCGGCCCGCAGATCGACGACCAGCTGACCAAGATCGGCAAGAAAGGCGAGTTCATCCAGGGCATGCGCGTGACCGATGCAGAGACCATGGACGTGGTCGAAATGGTGCTCGGCGGACAGGTCAATACCGATATCGTCAATCTCATCAATCAGCATGGCGGGCGCGCCGTGGGCTTGTCCGGCACCGACGGCCCGCTCATACGCGCGCGCAAGATGATGATACCGGGCAAGGACGACCCCAAGCAGATGATCGACATCGGCCGCGTCGGCGAGGTGGAGTCGATAGACCCGGAGATTGTGCGTTTGCTTACCGCGCAGAATTTCGTCCCGGTCATCGCGCCGGTCGGCGTTGGCAAGGACGGCGAATCGTACAACATCAACGCCGATCTGGTCGCCGGCAAGCTCGCGGAAATACTCAAGGCCGAAAAACTCGTGGTACTGACGAATATTCCCGGGGTGCTCGATAAGAGCGGCAATCTGCTTACCGGGCTGACGGCCAAGAAAATCGACGAATTGTTCGCCGACGGCACGATCTCCGGCGGCATGCTGCCCAAAATCGGCTCGGCGCTGGAAGCGGTCAAGAACGGCGTCAACTCCTGCCACATCATCGACGGTCGCGTCGAGCACGCGGTGCTGCTGGAAATTCTGACCAGCGAAGGCGTCGGTACCTTGATCAAGCGGCGTTAGCGCGCCACCGATGACGGGCGGCCATGAAATTTAACCGGATATGGGTGTTCGATCTGGACAACACGCTGCACAACGCCAGCCCGCATATATTTCCGCACATCAACCGCGCCATGACCACGTACATGCAGACCCATCTCGGGCTCGACGAAGCGGGCGCCGGTGAATTGCGCCAGCATTATTGGCGGCGCTACGGCGCGACGCTGATCGGGCTCATGCGCAACCATGCGACCGACCCGGCGCATTTTCTGCGCGCGACGCACGATTTTTCGGCGCTCGACCGCATGGTGGTGCGCGAGCCCGGGCTGCGCGCCACGCTCACGCGCCTGCCCGGCCGCAAACTGGTGTTTTCCAATGCGCCGGTGCATTATGCGAAAGCGGTGCTCGACGTGCTCGGCATCGCCGATTTGTTCGACGACGTATTTTCGATCGAGCGCACCGGTTACCGGCCGAAGCCGGATTGTTATGGTTTTCTGAAATTGTTCCGCCGGCACCGGGTGCGCGCCGGCGCCTGCATCATGGTCGAAGACACGCTGGCGAATCTCAAGACGGCCAAGAAACTGGGGATGTCGACCATATGGGTGGCGGGGGTGGCGCGCGCGGCACGGCTTCCCGCGTACGTTGATTTCAGCGTCAGGAATCTGCTGCAGCTGCCGCGCCTCGCGTGGCAGCTGAACTGAAGCATCGGGCACGGGAGGGCGACATGGGCAAACGCGGCGACCGCAAACTGCAAATCCTGCAAACCCTTGCCCGCATGCTGGAGCAGCCGGCGGCGGAAAAAATCACGACCGCGGCGCTCGCCGCCAATCTGGAAGTTTCGGAGGCGGCGCTGTACCGGCATTTTGCGAGCAAGGCGCAGATGTTCGAAGGGCTGATCGAATTCATCGAGGAAACGCTGTTCGGCCTCATCAACAAAATCACCAGCGAGGAGAAAAGCGGCCTGAAGCAGCTCGAAGCGGTGACCGCGATGCTGCTCGGCTTCGCGCAGAAAAACCGCGGCATGACGCGCGTGCTGATCGGCGACGCGCTGGTGCACGAGAACGAGCGGCTGCAGCAACGCATCAATCAACTGCACGACCGCGTCGAAGTGACGCTCAAGCAGGCCTTGCGCTTTGCGGCAGGGCAGAACGAGCTGCCGGCGACGCCGGACCCCGCGGCGCGCGCCAATCTCATCATGAGTTTCGTCACCGGGCGCTGGCACCAGTACGCCAAGAGCGGATTCAAGCGCGACCCCATGCAATACTGGAATGAGCAATGGCAGGCGCTGGTTGCACACTGATTGGCAGGCAATCGACGGAGGTCTTATGAGCATCACCACCCAACAACTCGCCGAGCTCCTGATCGGCATCGCGCGTTCGCAGCAGGCGATCATCGACGCGGTCGAGGGTATGAAAGCCGGCTTCAAAAGCACCTATCTCACGCCGGCGCTCGATACCGCGGCGAAGCTGCGCTCGACCGGACGCCCGCTCACGTTGCAGGAATTTCCCGCACGTGTGCTGGTGCAGTGCCAGGGCCGCGCGGGCCCCAACCTCGAGCAAATGGTGAAAGATCTCGACGACCTCTTGTCCGGAAAAGTGCTGACTCCGTCAGCCGTAGCACCCGCGATCGCGCGCGCCGCAGCTGCCGCGCCGCGCCCCGCTGCTCCGGCTGCTGCGCCAGCGGCGGCACCCGCTCCCGCAACTGCTGCGCCCGCCGCACCGGCGCCCAAACCGGCCGCTGCGGCCGACGATCTGGACATGACCTAGCGGTATTGACGGCGGGCGCGCTACCGCGCACGAGCGTTTTCCTGCCGTTCAGTGCTTGCGTAAAAAGTAAACGAGACCCGGCGCGCCCGCGCCCGGTGCGCCGCGGATGGTTTGAGCGGAGGATTCGATTACCGTAAATCCCGCTTGCGCCGCAAGACGCGTGATGTAGCCGGCCGACTGCGCATAGCGGCCGCTCGACAGCAGCAGGAAGTCGTGTTCGTCCGCAATGACCTCGATCGAAAAAGCGAATATCCCGCCCGCTGCCAGCACGCGCGACACCTGCGCAAAAATTTCCGCGAGATCGCCGATGTAAACGAAGACGTCGGCCGACAGGACCACGTCGAAATTCTCTGCCGGCGCCGTCTGCACGTACTCGGCGACGTCCATTTCACTCAATGCATCGTAGATGCCAAGGGCGGTGGCCCGCGCGAGCATCGCAGGCGACAAATCGACGCCGGCGAGCAGCGCTGAGGCGTCCTTGATGTGCGTGCCGCACAGGCCGGTACCGCAGCCCAGATCGAGCACGCGCAGCCGGCGATTGCTGCTGACTTCCTTTACCCCGGCGGCCAGTATCTGCGGAATCCGATAGCCGAGATCGTCGACCAGCCGATGATCGAAATACGCCGCAAAATTGTCGAACACGGTACGCGAGTAGGCCGCCGGCGCGCGGCCGGTGGTGATGCCTTCGGCGGCGCTAAGCAAATGACTGAAGGTTTCAGTATCGACGCCGGCGGCGATGGCTTTGCGGTAGCAGCGCGCGGCTTCCGCGCGGTCGCCGAGGATTTCGCACATGCGGCCGAGATTGATGTACGGCTGGCCGAAATCCGGATTGAGTTCGACGGCGCGGCGATAACACTCGCGCGCCTCGTCCGGTTTGTTTTCCATTTGCAGCACGACGCCGAGATTGTTGTGCGCTTCGATGTAGCCGGGCTTGAGCGTGAGCGCATGCCGGTAGCTCGCGGCGGCGGCCTCGAATTTCTCCTCGTCGCGCCACGCGATGCCGCAGCGGTAATGCGCCTCGGCGCAATTCGCATCGATGGCGATTGCCTGCTGGAACGCGGCGCGGGCGTCAGCGTGGCGGCCGCTGGCAGCGAGTGTCTTGCCACGGTTGATGTGGGATTGCACGGCGTCCTGCTTGCTGCCGCCATACCCGAGCAGCCGGCGGACCAGCGCGCGGATAGTGACGCTATGCATCTTTCAGCGTTTGCCGCATACCGCACATGCCGCATCGCGCTGGAGGCGGACGGTGCGCCATTCCATGGCGAGCGCGTCGAACAGCAACAGGCGCCCGCTGAGCGAAGTGCCTATGCCGGCAATCAGCTTCAATGCTTCGGCCGCCTGCATGGCGCCGATGATGCCGACCAGGGGTGCAAACACGCCCATTACCGCGCAGCGCATGTCTTCGTTGTCGCCGCTCTCGGGAAACAAGCAGTGGTAGCACGGTGCCGCCGCGTCGCGCAGATCGAACACCGCGATCTGTCCGTCGAAGCGCACGCCGGCGCCGGACACCAGCGGTTTGCGGTGGGCAACGCAGGCGCGGTTCAAGGCATGGCGCGTCGCGAAGTTGTCGCTGCAGTCAAGCACGACATCGGCGTCGCGCACGAGTTCGCCGAAACGCGCGCCGTCGATACGCTCGTTGATTGTGCGCACGGAGATTTCGGGATTGATGCCGGCCAGCGTGCGTTGCGCCGATTCCGCTTTGGGCGTGCCGATCGCGTCGTTGCAATGCACGATCTGGCGCTGCAGGTTGGTGAGATCGACGGTGTCGCCGTCGCAAATGGTGAGCGTGCCGACGCCGGCAGATGCGAGATACAGCGCAACCGGCGAGCCGAGTCCGCCCGCGCCCATGATCAGCGCGTGGGCGCCGCGGAATTTCTCCTGGCCGTAGATGCCGATTTCCGGCAGCAGGATATGCCGGCTGTAACGCAGTAACTGTTCGTCATTCATGGTGGCTGGCGGCAGGTGTGCCGGCGGCAGAAAGCAAAACGCCCGGACAAAGCCGGGCGTTGGCGATCGACTGCGTTATCTTAACGGGTGCTGGCACGCGTGGCGACACCGCGGCTTTTCAGGAACGCGATGGCCTGCGATAACTCGTAGTCGCTTTTGGCGACGACTTCACCCGGTTCCACCTTGGTGTCTTTTTCGTCGACGTCCTTGGGGCGCGGCGACGGCGTGAAGTTGAACGCATTGGCAACCGGCGCCGACGGCGCGGCAGCTTTCTCGTCCTTGCTGCGGTCGTTGCTCAGGTGCTTGTCGAGATCGGATTCGCGCAGCTTCAATCCCGGGTCGCGGCTCGAGCTGCCGTCGTCGAGAATGATGTCGGGTACTATGCCCTTGGCCTGGATCGAGCGGCCGTTGGGCGTGTAATAGCGCGCCGTGGTGAGCTTGATCGCAGTGCTGTTGCCGAGCGGTAATATGGTTTGCACCGAACCCTTGCCGAACGTCTGCGTGCCCATGATGACCGCGCGCTTATGATCCTGCAGCGCGCCGGCGACGATTTCGGACGCCGACGCGGAGCCGCCGTTGACCAGCACGACCATCGGCACGTTTTTAACTTCCGCCGGCAGGCGGCTCAGGTAATCGTCGCGCACGCGGCCGCGCAGGTAGTTTTCCGGGCTCGCGGTGAGGCGCATTTTTGCGTCCTCGGTGCGGCCGTCGGTATAGACCACCAGCGTGTTCTGCGGCAGGAAAGCGGCGGACACCGCCACTGCGCCGTTGAGGAGGCCACCCGGATCGTTGCGCAGATCGAGCACGATGCCGCGCATCGCGCCCTGGTTCTGCTTGTAGAGGTTCTGGATCGCAGTCGCCAGCGTTTCGCCGGTGTGTTCCTGGAACTGGGTGACGCGGAAGTAGGCGTAGCCGGGCTCCAGCAGCTTCGACTTAACGCTCTGGATCTTGATGATGGCGCGCGTGAGCGTGACGATGATCGGCTTGGGGTCGCCCTTGCGCACGATGGTGAGCATGATCTGCGTGTTGGGTTTGCCGCGCATGCGCTTGACCGCGTCGTTCAACGTCATGCCCTTGACCGAGGTGTCGTCGAGCTTGACGATGAGGTCACCCGATTTGACACCCGCGCGCGCCGCCGGCGAATCGTCGATCGGAGAGACGACTTTGACGAAACCGTCTTCCATGCCGACTTCGATGCCGAGCCCGCCGAATTCACCCTGAGTGCCGACTTGCATTTCGCGGAAGGCGTCCTGATCGAGATACGCGGAATGCGGATCGAGCCCGGCGAGCATGCCGGTGATCGCTTCGGTGATGAGTTTCTTGTCTTCGACCGACTCGACGTAGTCGCTCTTGATGCGTCCGAACACCTCGGTGAATGCGCGCAGCTCTTCGACCGGCAGCGGGCCCAGCACGTCGCGCTGCGCCACCGCCGAGAAATTCAGCGAGATCATGACGCCGAGGCACACGCCCAGCGTGATTAAACCGATTTGCTGCAGTTTGCTGCGCATTTCAAACTCCCGTGAGTACCCGCCGCACTGGTCAAATTCACCTTAAATTGACCCAGCCGAGGGGGTCAAACGCCTCCCCCTGGTGCCTAATCTCGAAGTATAAACCCGAATCCATGTTCCCGCCGCTGTTCCCGACGGCAGCCACCGTTTCACCGCCGCGCGTGGCGTCGCCGACCTGCTTGAACAGCGACTCGTTGTTGCCGTACAAGCTCATATAGCCCCCGCCGTGGTCGATGATCAGGAGGTTGCCGAAGCCGCGCAGCCAGTCCGCGAACACCACCCGCCCGGGCGCTATGGCTTTGACTTCCTGGCCGGCAGCCGACGCGATAAAAAGTCCTTTCCACAGGACACCGCTGCCTTCCCTTGGGCGGCCGAAACGGTTCTTGAGTTCCCCGCGCACCGGCAGGCGGAGCTGGCCCTTGAGTTGGCCGAACGCGCCCGCACCGGCCGCGCCGTCGGGCAGGCGCTCGTTGCGCAGGGTTGGCGCCTTCGACGACGGTTTCGTGCGCGCCAGCATCTGGGTCAATTGGTCGACCAGCCGGGCCAGGCGGGTTTCATCGCGTTTTAACGTGGAAATCTCGCGCCGCTGCTTCTCGATCTGGCGCGACACCTTGATCAGTACGGCCTTGCGCGCGGCTTTTTCGCTTTCGAGGCGTTTGCGCTGCGCCTGTTGGGCGGCGTTGATCGCGGCCAGTTCGGCACTTTGTTGTTGCGTCTCCTCCGTAAGTCCGCTGATGCGACCAAGGTTCGTGCGCAGATTGCCTATGAGTTCTGCGCGCGCGCGCGCGAGATATGTCAGGTAGTGGAGTTCGCGCGCGATGCGGTTCGGGTCCTCGCGGTTCAACAGGAGCTTCAGTGCGTCGGGTTGGGCGCCGGTGTATTGCTGGTACAAGAGGCGCGCCAGCCGCTTGCGCTGGGTTTCGAGGTCGCCGCTGGTGCGGCGGTTTTGCTCGCGCAGGTCCGCCAGCCGTGCGTTGACCGTGCGCTGGTCTTCCGCAAGGCTGCGCAACGTGCGGTTGGTTTCGGAAATCGCGCGCTCGGACTCGCGTAGCGCATCGGCCGTTTCATTCTTGGTTTCTTCCGATGCCGCCAGCGTCTTTTGCAACGCATCGATGCGACTGCGCAATTGCTTCAGCTCTTCCTTTTGCGCGCTGGAAGGCGGGGCCGCCGCCTGCGCGCCGGCGCCCGGCATCAACAGGACCAGCGCGCAGAGCAGAGCGCGACTAGAACCCATCTCAAAAATACAACACTGACAAGCAACCGCCGATAAACGCCGCTTGACGCCGATAAAATTTCAGACTTTGACCAGAACCAAGGTCAATTTCCTTGAGCTTATCTGCGTTCATCTGCGTTCATCGGCGATTCCAAATTATTTTTGAGACCGCTTCTAGACAAAATCGATCAGCGGCCGGCCGGTCATTTCCGGCGGTTGCGGCAGACCCATCATCCTGAGCAGCGTCGGCGCCACGTCTTTCAGCGCGCCGTCCGCGGTGGTCGTCGCTTTGCGGCCGATGTAGAGCAGCGGCACCACGTTGAGCGTGTGCGCGGTATGCGCCTGGTGGGTGGCTTCATCGTGCATCATTTCCGCGTTGCCGTGATCGGCGGTGATCAGCACTTCGCCGCCGGCATCCTGCATGGCCTTGATCACGCGGCCCAGGCATTCATCCAGCACCTCGATGGCGCGCGTGGCGGCTTCCAGATTGCCGGTGTGGCCTACCATGTCGCCATTGGCGTAATTGCACACGATGGCGTCGTAGTGGCGCGATTGAATCGCGGCGACCAGCTTGTCGGTGACTTCGAATGCGCTCATCTCGGGTTTGAGATCGTAGGTCGCGACCTTGGGCGAGGGTACCAGCACGCGCTCTTCGCCGGCGTACGGCGTCTCGACTCCGCCGTTGAAGAAATATGTGACGTGCGCGTACTTCTCGGTCTCGGCGATGCGCAACTGGCGCAAGCCCTGTTTGGACAGGAACTCGCCGAAACCGTTCGCGATACTTTGCGGCGCGTAGGCGGCGGGCATTTTGAAGTCTTCGCCGTAACTCGTGAGCGTGCAGAAAAAACCGAGCTTGGGCGCGTAAGCGCGTTTGAAGCCGCTGAAAGCGGGATCGGTCAGCGCGCGCGTCATCTGGCGCGCGCGGTCGGCGCGAAAATTCATGAACACGCAGACATCGCCGTCTTGCATGCGCGTCTCTGGCGTTATGGCGGTCGCCTGCACGAACTCATCGTTTTCTCCGCGCGCGTAGGCCATTTCCAGCGCCTTGACGGCATCGGCGGCCTGGTGCGCAGCTTTGCCCTGCGTGATGAGATCGTACGCGACCTCGACGCGCTCCCAGCGCTGGTCGCGATCCATCGCGTAATAGCGGCCGACGACGGAAGCGATGCGGCCAGCGCCGATTTGCGCGCATTTGTCGCGCAGGAATTCGAGCGAGGCCAGCGCGCTGCGCGGCGGTGTATCGCGCCCGTCGAGAAACGCGTGCACGCAAATGTTTTTGACGCCCGCACGCGCCGCCATTTCGACCATCGCCGCAATTTGCGCTTCGTGGCTGTGCACGCCGCCGGGCGACAGGAGGCCGAGGATGTGCAGCGCCGAGCGGTTGGCGAGAGCGGTGTCGGTGGCTTGCTTCAGGACGGGGTTGCGAAAAAACTCGCCGCTCGCGATATCGGCTTCAATGCGCGTGTAGTCCTGGTAGACGACGCGGCCGGCGCCGATGTTGAGATGGCCGACTTCCGAATTGCCCATTTGGGCTGCGGGCAGGCCCACCCATTTCTCCGACGCGTTTATGGTGGTATGCGGGCAGGTGTCCCAGAAGAAGTTCCAGTGCGGTTTGCGCGCCTGGCAGATGGCGTTGTCGGCGCGCTCCTCGCGATAACCAAAGCCGTCGAGTATGACCAGCAGCACCGGGGTTACATTCATGATTTCTAATACTTTCTAGGCTCGTATATAATGCCGCAACATTTTATGCCATTTTGCGGTTAACTGCGGCTCGCGTGCGCCGCGCAAAATCGGCATTTCGCCGCTTTGATTCGACGCGATATCGCAGGGAAACCAATTGGATACTTCGTTTTGGGTGTTTTTGCAGAAGAGCCCGATGAACATGATGCTGTTCGGCACCGCGGTGGTGACCGGCGGCATGCTGGTCGCGCCGCTCTTCAGCCGTTTGTTCGCGGGCGGCGGTGCGGCTCAAGTTGGCGCGATGGAGGCCGTGCAGCTGATCAATCGGCGCGATGCAGTGGTACTGGATGTGCGGGAAACCGCGGAATACGCGGCCGGCCATATTCCGAACGCGCGCAATATCCCATTCGCCCAACTGACTGACCGTTTGCGCGAAATCGAGAAACTAAAGTCGCGCCCCATCATCGTCAATGGAGCGCGCGCCGCCAAGGTGTGCGATGCGCTCAAGAAAGCCGGCTTCAATGAAGTGTTCGCGCTGCGCGGCGGCCTCGGCGGCTGGGTGGAGGCGAGCCTGCCGGTGGAGAAATGACGGTGGAGCTGTTCGCATGCCCGCAATAAAGATGTACAGCACCGGTTCGTGCCCGTATTGCCAGATGGCGGAGCGCCTGCTGGCCGCCAAGGGTATTGCGGCATTCGACAAAATCCGCGTCGACCTCGATCCGGCGAAACGCACCGAGATGATGGAACTTACCGGACGCCGCACGGTGCCGCAGATTTACATCGGCGACATGCATGTCGGTGGATACGACGAACTTGCCGCCCTGGATCGCGCCGGCAAGCTCGACGAGTTATTGCGCGCCTGATCCTTCAATTCAATTAACACAGCTTGGAACCCTCATGAGTGAATCGCCGCTGCCGACTTTTTCGATTGAAAAGGTCTATCTCAAAGACCTCTCGGTGGAAGTGCCGAACGCGCCGGAAATTTTTCTGGAGACGGAAGCGCCCACCCTCGAAGTCAACATCAACAGCGGCGCGCGCGCGGTGCAGGACGGCATGTTTGAAGTCGTGCTGACGGTGACCATTACCGCGCGCGTCAGGGAAAAAGCGATCTTTCTGGTCGAAGCTGCGCAGGCCGGCTTATTCCAGATCCGCAACGTGCCGGAGCCGGACATGGGCCCGTTGCTGGGCATCGCCTGCCCGAACACGTTGTTTCCGTATGCCCGCGAAACCATCTCGATGGTCACTGCGCGCGCCGGCTTTCAGCCGGTGATACTGGCACCCATGAGTTTCGAGAACATATATCAGCAGCAGCTGGAGCAGATGCAGGCGCCGCAGGGTTCCAGGCCCAACTAGAGTATGTCCGCGCAAGAGGGCGGAGCCCCCCTTGTCCAAACCCGTTTAAGAGGAGGCTCTGGTTCCATGAAATTACCCGGACAGTGTTTCCTCAGGTATTGCCGCGGCCTCGCGCTGTGCGGCGTGCTGCTGGCGGCGTGGGCGCCCGTCGCGCTCGCGGAATTCCGTTCCGTCGCCGACCACGCCGTGGTACTTTATGACGCGCCGTCGCTCAAGGCGAAGAAGCTGCATATCCTCGGTCGCAACTACCCGGTCGAAATCGTCGTCACGCTGGAGGGCTGGGCCAAGGTGCGCGACGCCGGCGGCGAGCTGGCGTGGATAGAAACCAAAAGCCTCAGCGAGCGCCGCAGCGTGATGGTCAAGGTGAATCTTGCCGATGTGCGCCAAGCCACGGATGACAAGGCGCCGCTGGCGTTTCAGGCCGAACAGAACGTGCTGCTTGACCTCGTCGAACTGACGGGCACCGGCTGGGCGCGCGTGGCGCATCGCGATGGACAAAGCGGCTACATCAAACTCAACGTGGTGTGGGGTGTATGAAGCTTGCAGTGCTTGGCGCCGGTGCGTGGGGCACTGCAATCAGCATCAGCCTCGCGCCGCGACACGAGGTCGCACTGTGGGCGCGTAATTCCGCGCAGGCGCGCGACATCGCAGCGACGCGCGTCAATCTTGCTTATTTGCCGGGGTCGCGCATTCCGGACGCGGTGACCGTAACCGCGGATTTCGCCGCCGCGCTCGCTGGCTGCAATTTGATCCTGGTTGCCACCACGACGGCAGGTTTGCGCCCGACGCTTAAACAACTCGCGGCATCCGGCAACCAGACGCCGCTCATCTGGCTGTGCAAGGGCCTGGACACCGACTCGGCGCAGTTGCCGCACGAGGTCGCCGCGGCCGAATTGAATGCGGCGTTGCCGCGCGGCGTGCTGTCGGGACCCAGTTTCGCGCAGGAGGTCGCGCGCGGTTTGCCCACCGCGCTGACGCTGGCTTCCGGCGATGCAGTGTTCGCGCAAAACACGGCGCGCGAGCTGCATCATGATCGGCTCCGAATTTATTCGGCGGACGACGTGGCCGGAGTCGAAGTCGCCGGCGCAGTGAAAAACGTAATGGCCATTGCTGCGGGCATCAGCGACGGGCTTGGCCTGGGCTACAACGCGCGCGCGGCGTTGATCACGCGCGGCCTGGCTGAAATCACGCGACTCGGGTTGAAACTCGGCGGGCGCATCGAGACTTTCATGGGGCTGGCCGGTGTCGGCGATCTTACGCTGACCTGCACGGGCGACCTTTCGCGCAATCGCAACGTCGGTCTCAAGATCGCGCAAGGTGTGGCGCTCGATAAGGTGCTGGGCGAACTCGGCCACGTCGCCGAAGGCGTTTACACCGCCAGGGCAGTCGACCGGCTGGCGCGCGAACTCGTCATCGACATGCCGATTACGCGAGCCGTGTGCCGCGTGCTGGACGGCCAGATCCCGGCGGCCGACGCGGTGCGCGAGCTGTTATTGCGCGATCCCAAGGCCGAACACCGTTAATTCGCCCTGTTAAGCCCAAGTCCGGGCAGATGTCAGGAGTCCCTGACAGACAATCCTATCCCGGGGTTGTAAGCTAACCAACCAAGGCAAAGACGATATTGACGCTGCGATTGCCAATTGTTTGGTGCATTGCCAGTGCGGTTGATGGAGACATTCCTGGGGATGCAAGAGCAGCAGATGTGGTCGGAAACCGATGTGATGACGATGCGGGTCAATGAACTTGACGCCGTAATGTCAGCGCTGGGCGTCGGCACGGACCGCGGGCAACCGAGCGGGCTGGACGATGTTTTGTCGCTAGCGGCGGGCGAGCGTCAACGGCTGGGTGAATTGCTGTGCGCCGCGGAGCGAGTGACTCCGACGCAACGGGAAGAAGTGCTGGCCGAGCAGCGACGCAGCGGCCGCAAGCTCGGCGAGATCCTGATCGATCGCAGCAATCTTGCTGCATCCGAGTGCGAAGTGGTGCTGGAATTTCAACGGCGGCTGGCGGGGCAGGGGCCGACGGCCGGCAAACTTTTTCTCGGTAATCTGTTGGTCGTCACCGGCCAGATCACGCGCCAGCAACTGGTCGATGCGCTCAAGCACCAATCCGATCATGGCGGGCGGCTGGTGGTCTGTGGTCATGCGACCCCGCACCAGATAACCCGCGGATTGTCGCTGCAGCGCAAACGCATAGTCGCGGTGTTGATCGCGGCGCTGGCGCTGGTATCCGGGCCCGCGGTGCAGAACGCGCAAGCCGAGGGCAACACGGCCAAGTTCACGGTGAAGGCGCGGATAG
>CAMBSS010000105.1 GCA_945870465.1 Bordetella parapertussis
TGGCGCAGTTCGTGCACGTCGCGGTTGCGCTCAGCGATGTCCCGGCGCAGTTCCTGGCGGTCACGATGGATCTCAGCGTAGTCACCCCTTATTTCGGCACGTTCCTGTGCAACACGGCCCCAGTCGCCCCTTTGCTGAGCGGCGCGCAACTGGCGTTGATCCTGCTGCAGCGCGCGGTAGTCGTGCGCCAGTTCGTGGCGGTCGCCCGCGATTTCGCGATTGTCGCGGCGAATTTCCGCGATGTCGCGGCGGATTTCGCGACGGTCGCTGTGGATTTCACGGTTGTCGTTAAAGATCTCGGCGCGGTCGTTGCGATAGTCTCTTGCGAACGATCCATCCTGCGCAAAGGCGACTGGTGCCGCCAGCGCGCATGCCGCACTCACTGCCAAAGCGAGCAAAGTTTTCTGGAACATGGAAATCTCCTTGGGTCTACGGTGCGGCACATGCCATCACCAGTAGCCGCAACGTTACGTCTGCTGTCGCCCGGGCTCCCGCGGTTTTACATTGGATTACCCCCGCTTACACCTGCTTACACGTGGGGCCGAATGTAACCAATTGTTACGAGCGGGCGATGGCAACATATTGTTACTTTTCTCCAGTGGAATTTTCGCGCGCGCGAGTCAATCATGGCTGCACGGGTACACGTACACAGACGCCATGCGTTGAATGTCAGTAAGCAAAGGCACGAACCGCCGGCGTCTGTGTAGTCCCCGATTATGGAGAAGGAGACCGATCATGTATGCGCGTGCCAAAACGATATTGACCCTTTTAATGGCGCTCGTCTTTGCCGTGCCCCTTGCAGGCGCGCAGCAATACGGGCCGGGGCAGGGCCGGGCAGCATTTTCGCAACAGCAGCTCGACCAGATGCTGGCGCCGATCGCGCTGTATCCCGATGCGCTGCTGTCGCAGATCCTGATGGCCTCGACTTATCCGCGCGAAGTCGTCGAAGCGGCGAGTTGGTCGCGGCGCAATCCCGGTCTGAACGGCGACCGCGCAGTGCGCGCGGCAGAGCAGGCCGACTGGGACCCGAGCGTCAAATCGCTGGTCGCGTTTCCGCAGATCCTCGACATGATGGACGAGAAACTCAATTGGACCGAAGACCTCGGCGATGCTTTCCTCGGCCAGGAAACGCAGATCATGGATACGGTGCAGTACCTGCGGCGCAAAGCGTATACCGCGGGCAGTCTGTCGTCTTCCGATCAGTACCGGGTCGATCTCGAGGACTCGAGCTTCGTCATCCGCTTTGCGAATCCGGAAGCCGTCTACCTGCCGTACTACAACCCGACGATCGTCTACGGCACGTGGTGGTGGCCGGCGTATCAACCGGTGTACTGGGCGCCGTGGCCCGGCTACTATTCGCGGGCGGGATACGCGCGCGGTTACGCGTGGGGCCCGGCCATTCCGGTTTCGCGCGGGTTTTTCTTCGGCGCGCCCGACTGGCGGCAACGCAGGGTCACTGTCGTCAACGTCAACAACTACTACTTTCGCCCGGTGACCGTGAACCGGACGGTAGAAGTCACGCGCAACGTCAATGTCGCTCCTGCTGCTGCGCATGTCTGGCAGCACGATACCGCGCATCGCCGCGACGCTCCTTACCGCGATGCGGCCTCGCGTCACGCCATCGCGCGCGCCACAGCGGCACCCGAGGTGCGGTATGAACAACAACACGAACGGCCTGATTTCAACGGCAATCGGAACGACAAGCACAATCGCCATGACAACGGCCGTCGTAACGACAATGACAATGGCCGCGGCCGTGCCGGCAATGCGCCGGCCCCCGCGGTGGCTGCGCAGCCGGAAGTTCGCCAGGCCCCGGTCCAGTCGCACGCGCCGGCCGCAGCAGACAACACGCCGCGTGGCGCGGATACGCGCGGTGGCGAGGGACGCGGGCGTGACCAGCGGCCGCAGTTCGAGGGACGCGCGCAAATCGCCAATGCGCCGGCCCCGGCGGCAGTGGCTCCGCAACCGGTGCCGCGCAGCGCCCCGGTTGCGCCGAATACCACTGACAGCACGCCACGTGGCGGGCCGGGACGCGACCAGGCAACGCGCGAACAACGTGGAAATGACAGGCCTTCGTTCGAAGGCCGTGGGGAAGGCGCTCGCCGCCCCGAGATGAATCAGCGTCCGGAAGCGCGCGTCGAATCCGGCAATCGCCAAGCGCTACGCGAGAACATGCAGCCGATGGTTGCATCTACCAATGCTCGCCCGGCGCCCGCGCCAGCACCTGTGGTTGCAGTTGCCAGGGAAGCCGCGCCGCGCGTCGCTCCGGCGCCCGTGCAGGCGCCGGCTCAGCCGGCAGCGACTCCCGCCGCAGTCGAACAGCGGCCTGCGGCACCTGCCGTAGCCGGTCGCGCGGAAGCCCGTCCTGCCGGTGGACGCGACCGCGCGAACAATGCCGCGCCGGAACGCGCCGACAACGCAAATTCGCGGCGCCCCTGATTGACCTGCAGTCCGGCGCCGGGAGCCGCGCCACGCGCTACGGTCTATAATCCGAAGTCAACTCGAGATATGCTTTAGTTGCAATCAACGCGGCCTGTTCTGGCCGCGTTTTTTTCGGAGATTCGCATGCCTGACGACATCCAGCAGGCCGCGCCTGACGTTTTCGCGGCTGCGCGCACGCGGCGGTCGATACGCGCTTATAAGGCCGACCGCGTCCCGGCCGACACCCTGCGCGAGATCGTCGCGCTCGGCAGTGAAGCGCCCAGCGGCTCCAATATCCAGCCGTGGCGCGTGCACGTGCTCACCGGCGCCACGCTGCTGCGCGTCGGCACGGCCATGCAGCAGGCTTTCCTCAACGACGAACCGGGCCACCGGCGCGATTACGATTACTACACCGATCCGATGCAGGAGCCTTATCTCGCGCGCCGGCGGCAATGCGGCTGGGGCCTCTACGGCACGCTCGGTATCGGCCGCGGCGACCACGCGAAGTCGAAGGCCTATCGCGCCGCCAATTACATTTTCTTCGGCGCGCCAGCCGGGCTCATATTCACCATCGACCGCCAGCTCGAGCGCGGCAGCTGGCTCGATTACGGCATGTTCCTGCAGACCATCATGCTTGCGGCGCGCGGGCGCGGCCTGCATACCTGCGCGGAAGCGGCAATCGCCAATTACCCGGACATCGTGCGGCGCGAGCTGAGCATCACGCCGGACAACATCGTGATCTGCGGCATGGCGATGGGATATGCAGACGCCGGGGCCGTCATCAACACGTTCAGGCCGGCGCGTATCGCGGTGGAAGATTACGCCGTATTCATGGATTGAACTGCGCACGGTTCGATGACAAATCACACCTCCCGACTGGATCCGAAATGCTGATCGCTCAACCGGGCCGCATGGGCCCGCTGCGCCTGCGCAACCGCATCATCATGGGGCCGATGGGCACCAATTACGGCACCACCGACGGCCTTTCGACCGAGCGCGACAAACTGTATTACGCCGAGCGCGCGATCGGCGGCGCCGCGATGATCATCACCGAGGCGATGGTCGTCACCGAAGGCGCGCGCAATCACACCAACTCGTTATGCCTGTATCACGACCGCTACATCCCGGGCCTCGCGGGCATTGTTGAAGCGATTCACGCCGGCGGCGCGCTGGCGGTCGGGCAGCTCAATCACCGCGGCGCGATGCTGAAGCGCTCGGTGCTCGGCATGGAGCCGGTTTCATCGTCGGATTGGCAGAATCCCAACACCGGCGAACCGGCGCGCGGACTGACCGTTGCCGAAATCCCGGTGATACAGCGCGCGTTTCTCGATTCGGCGCGCCGGCTGTATCGCGCGGGCTACGACGCTGCCGAACTGCACGCCGCCAACGGTTATTTGTTCCAGCAGTTTTTCAGCCCGCGCATCAACCGGCGCACCGACCGCTACGGCGGCTCGCTGGAGAACCGCATGCGTTTCTTGCTCGAGACCGTAGAGCTCATCCGCGGCGAGCTGCCGGATTTTCCGCTGCTGGTGCGCGTCAGCGCGACCGAGTACTGCGAAGGCGGCTATACCGAAGCGGACATGATCGCGCTGTGTCAGGCGCTGGAGCGCGCCGGCGTAATTGCCATCGACATGTCAGGCGGCAGCAATGAAAGCCCGGAGCTGTCGCGCTATTGCATACAGCCGCCGTCGTTCGCGCGGCGCTTTCTCGAACCCTATGCACGGCCGATCGCCAAGGCGCTGGGCATTCCGACCATCATGGCCGGACGTGTCATAGATGCGGAAGATGCGGAGGGCATATTGCAGGCGGGTAGCGCGGACTTCGTGGCAGTTTGCCGCGCGCTGGTGGCGGATGCGTACTGGCCGCGCAAAGCGTTTGGCGAAATCGCCACGCCGATCCGCAAGTGCATTTCGTGCAACGTGTGTTTCGAGCGACTCACGCTCGAACGCGATGTCGCGTGCGTCGCCAATCCGATGGTCGGCACTGAATTCGAGCACATTGAATTGGCCGAGCCGCAATTGCGCAAAGAGCGGCCCAGGGGCGCGGGCAAGCGCATCCTCGTGCTAGGCGCAGGTGTTGCTGGTATTGAGACTGCGCGCGTCGCTGCAGCGCGCGGGCATCACGTCGAAATCTGGGAAAAGGCGGCCAAGCCGGGCGGCCAGATGCCGCTCGCTCTCGCGGCACCCGACAAAGCCGACGTTGCCGGCATCTGGAGTTATCGCTGGCAGCAGATCGAAAGCCTCGGCGTGCCGGTGCGTACCGGCGTGACGGCCACCGCGCAGTCGATAAAAGATTTCCGGCCCGACCTCGTGGTGGTCGCTACCGGTGCGAAGTCCCGGCCGCTGCCGTTTCCAGTGCAGACCGACATTCCGGTGCTGCAGGCGTGGGACGTGCTGCTCAACCAGGAAGGCGTGCCGCGGGGCGCGCGCGTCACCATCGTCGGCGGCGGCATGGTGGGCATCGAGACTGCCGATACTCTGATCCACTATCGCGGTGTCAAAGCGGTCGTGCTCGAAGGTTTGTCTGTCATCGCCAAGGAGATGGCGCGCAACAACCGTTACGACGTGCTCGACCGCATCGCGAAAGGCGGCGCGCAGGTGCTGACCAACGCGCCCGTCGAGTCTATCGAGGGCAACACGATCTGGATCAAGCGCGACGGCAAGCGCGAAGCCATCGATGCCGGCGACATGATCATCGTGGCGATCGGGCCGCTGCCCAACCGCGACATCGTGCCGGAAGTCGAGCGCGCCGGCGCGCAGTACGTGCTGGCGGGCGACTGCAACCAGATCGGCGATTTCCTGGCGGCGGTGCGCGACGGCTGGATGCTGGGAACCGCGATAGACTTCCGTCTGCCGACAAGCGCCTGACGAAATAAACGCGCGCCTGCCGCGCTGGAACGCCGCTGCGAAAAGAACTAAACTGAGGCTCTACACTGCGACAGTGCACTGTGTTTTTCCGTTCGACCATAAGTCAAAAAATTAGTAGCGAGGAGTTTTCCCCATGCGTCCTTTTGCAGCCCTGTCTTTGTCTCTGCTGGCCGCCGGTATTTCCGCACACGGCCACGCGCAGACTTATCCCTCCAAGCCGATACGACTGATCAACGCCTATGCGCCGGGCGGATCGAGCGATGTCGTCGCGCGCGCCTTCGCTCAAAAACTCACGGAATCCCTCGGCCAGCAGGTGACGGTCGACCCGCGCGTCGGCGCCGGCGGCAACATCGCGGCTGAAATCGCGGCGCGCAGCCCGGCCGACGGCTATACGCTCCTGATGTCGACTATTTTTCTGTCGACCAATCCCAGTCTCTACACCAAGCTCACCTGGGACCCGCAAAAAGACTTTGCGCCAGTCTCGATGCTGACGGCGTCGCCGCTGATCCTGTGCGTGCATCCGTCGCTGCCGGTCAAGAACACCCAGGAGCTGATCGCACTCGCAAAGAAACAGCCGGGCCAGCTCGACTTTCCGTCGGCGGGCAACGGCAGTTCCATGCATCTCGGCAGCGAGCTCTTCAACATGATGGCCGGCATCAAGGCCACGCATGTGCCGTACAAGGGCTCCGGCCCCGGCGTGCTCGATCTCATCAGCGGCAGGCTGCATTTCATGCTGAACCCGATGCCCGAACCGGTGCAGTTCATCAAGGCCGGCAAATTGCGCGGGCTCGGCACTTCAACGTTGAAGCGCATCGCCGCGCTGCCTGATTTGCCGCCGATCGCCGACGTGCTGCCCGGCTTCGAAGTTCTGACGTGGCAGGGCATAGTCGCGCCGGCAGGCACGCCGGTCGACATCATCAACCGCCTGAACGGCGATCTCATCAAGGCGCTGAAGAACCCGGAGTTCGAAGCGCGTCTGCGCGACATGGGCCTCGAGCTCTATGGCACCACGCCGGAGCAGTTCGCGAAACTTATCCGCGACGACAATGCGAAATGGTCCAAGGTCATCAAGGCCACCGGCGCGCGCATCGATTGATCCTGCTTATCATTGATAAGAGAGCAACTTTATGACGACTGCTACGCTTGCATTCGATCACGTTCACGTCATCGCCAAGGACCCGGCCGCCGCCGCCGGCTGGTACGTCGATCAACTCGGCGGCAAGCTCGTCAAGAGCGTAACGATGCACGGCGCGCCGCAGATTTACCTGTCATTCGGCGGCGCCATGATCATTGTGCGCGGCCAGCGGCCCGGTGAGAACGCGCAGGATAAATCGAACCTGGAATGGGGCGCCGACCACTTCGGGTTCCAGGTCAAAGGTGACTTCGATGGTTTTTGCGCGGGGCTGAAAGCAAAAGGCGTCGCGTTCAGCATGGAGCCCACCGATATCAATCCAACCACGCGCATCGCGTTCGTCGATGCGCCGGATGGTGTGAGCGTCGAACTGCTCAGCAGGAAAGAGCAGCCTTAACAGCCCCCCATCCCATCCTTCCCCCGCACGCGGAGGAAGGGGATTGGTTTTTCGCTTGAAATTGATTCTCTCCCTGGCAATGCGGGGGAGGGTTAGGGTTGTGGCAAGCGCAAAACTTACTGATCGATCTTGATGCCTGAAGTCTTGATGACCTTGCCCCACTTGATCGTCTCATCGCGCATGTAAGCGGCGAGTTCTTCGGGCGTCGTCGACATCGAAGTAGCGCCCTGGGCGGCGAATTTCTGCTTGAGATCGGCGGATTGCAGTGTGGTGGTCAGCGCCGCATGCAGTTTGGCGATGACGTCTTTCGGCGTCGCAGCGGCAACCACAATCCCGTACCAATTGTCCGCGTTCACCGACGGATAGCCGGCTTCTATCATCGTCGGCACGTTGGGCAGCGGCGTTGCGCGCTTCGCGGTGGCAATTGCGAGCGCGCGCATCCGGCCGCCCTGCACGTGCGGCAACAGCACCGGCAGGTCGAGTATGGTCGCCTGCACGTGTCCGCCGAGCAGGTCGATGACTGCCGGGGCGGCGCCCTTGTATGGCACGTGCAGGATGTTGGTGCCGGAGGCGATCTTGAACGACTCGAACGCGAGGTTGGGCATGTTGCCGTTGCCGGTCGAGCCGTAAACCAGCTGGCCGGGTTTTGATTTCGCCAGCGCGACGAATTCCTTCGCGGTCTTTACGGGCAGCGACGGATGCACCACCAGCATTTCGGGCACCGCCACCGCCAGCGTGACCGGCACGAAATCTCGATTCAGATCGTACGGTAGTTTGTCGTAGAGGTTGGCATAGAACGACAGCACCGCGCTGCTGGCGAGATAGAACGTGTAGCCGTCGGCCGGCGACTTGGCGACGTTCTCGGTGGCGACTATGCCGCCCGCGCCCGCGCGATTATCGACCACCACCTGCTGGCCGATCACCTCGGTGAGTTTTTGCGCGATTGAGCGGCCAAAAATATCGGCCGGCCCGCCGGCAGGAAACCCCACGACGAGCCTGAGCGGCTTGCTCGGATAACTGCCGGCGGTTTGCGCGAGCACCGGTCCGGCGAGGCTTAAGGCGATGGCGGTAAGGGTGCAGCAGACGGCATGACGCATGGGGCTCCTCCTGAATTATTATTGGGAGGCATCTTACCCCATCCCGCCGCACCCCCCTCATTGAAAGAGGAGGGGGGCAGTTTTAAGCGGCTTTCTTGAAATGCGGCGCGACTTTTTCCATGAAGAGCCGGATGCTGTGTGCCGCGACTTCATAGGGCATGGGGCCGATGCGGAACACCAGGATCATGCCGCCGACGCCTATCTTGTCGATTTCCATCAGCGCTTCAGTGATAGTCTCCGGCGAGCCGCACAATATTGAATGCTGGGACTGGTTGCGCGCCGCGGGTGCCGTTTCCGTTTTCAGCAGCAGGCCCTGTTCCTTGTAGACTTTTTCGCGCATGGCAGAGCGGAAGGCCTGCTGGGCCTTGAACGCGGGCATGGCGAGGCGCTCGGCCTCGGCGTCGGTCTCGCCAACGAAAATGTTTTTCCAGATCCAGGTGTCGTCGACGCTGCGTGCGACAGCCGCTTCATCGAAGCCGGATTCGCGCATCGTCTTGCGGTAGAGGTCCATGCGATGCCGGGTAACGTCGTTGCTCTGGATGTTCATCAGGAACGGCCGGCCGGCGCGCGCCATGCCGACCATCGCCTCTTCGCCGGAGCACGCGCGCACGATGGGCGGGTGCGGCTTGGTGTAAGGACGGGGGCGCAGGAGCGGCAGGCGGATGTTCCAGAACTTGCCCTTGTGCTCGTAGTTCTCGGTGGTCCACGCCTTGATCATGATTTCTTCGGCCTCGACCAGCCGGTCGTAGGCTTCGGCGGGGTCGATGCCGTAGCCCTGGTAGTCGTAGATGTTGTACGCGGTGCCGCGGCCGAGGCCGACCGTCAGCCGGCCCTTGCTGATGTTGTCGATGAGCGACATCTGTTCGGCCATGCGTATCGGGTGGTGGAGCGACATCTGCGCGACCGCGAAGCCGATGTTGATCCGCTTGGTGCACGCCGCCAGCGCGGCCGCGAAGCTGACCGGGTCGACGTAGGCGCAGATGCCGTCGAAGTGATGTTCCGCGAGCCACAGCATGTCCATGCCGAGGTCGTCGCATAACATCGCCTCCTGCAGTGTCTCCTGGATGATTTGGTGGTCGTCCTTCGGGTCCATGGCGGCCGGGAACAGAAAGTTGCTGAACTTCATCGTTGTGCCTTCGTAGTTGAGTTGAGTATTTTATTCATCGAGATCGTCGCCGGCGGCGCTGAGAAAACGCGCCTTGCCCTGCAGGATATGGTCTGCCATCGCGAGTGCTGCGCGCGCGGCATCGCGCGCCGCGATAGCGTCAACGATGGCGCGATGTTCGCTGTTGGACGCTGTCATGGCTTCGCCGGATGCGAGCCCGAGCTGGCGGAAAAGCCGTAGTTCCTTGACGAGCCCGTCATAGATTTCCTGCAGCCTGCGGTTGTCTGCCGCATCGACCAGCGCGGCATGGAATGCGGCGTTGAGTTCCTGGAAGCGTGCTGTATCGTTTTGCACGCGTGCTTCTTCCATGCCGTCAACGAGCGCGCGCAGATCGGCCAGTTGATTATCGCTTGCATGTTGGACGATCAATTCGCCGGCCAATCGCATCAGCCCGGCGCGCAGATCGTACAAGTCGACCACGTCTTTGTGCGCGAGCTTGCGCACGAAAAAACCGCGATTGACGTGGGTTTCCAGCAGACCGGCCTGGGTGAGAGTGCGGCAGGCTTCGCGCACCGGTCCGCGGCTGATGCTGAGGCGTGCCGCGAGTGCCAGTTCGTTAATGCGTCCGCCGCGCTCCAGTTCGTGCGCGAGGATCATGCGTTCGATTTCGGCCTGGCAGATATTTACCAGCGTCTGTGAGCGCCGCAATTCGACGGCGTCTGCGGCGCTGGCGGGCGGAGTCGAGGGAGTAGATTTGCGGACGGAGTGAAGAGCCACGCCGCTAAGATAAGCGGCTATAAACGAATTGTCAACAGTTTACAGTTATGGAAAACTGTTTATATATAGTTACTTAATGATTCAGTCGACCTTGATGCCAGCAGCTTTTACGAGCGCCGTCCACTTTTCGATTTCTGCGCGGATCAGCTCGTCGAAAGCCGCCGGCGTGTTGCCCACCGCGTCCAGCCCCTGGTTCGTAAACATATCGACGATGGCCGGTTGCGCCGCGATTTTTACCAACTCACGGTTGAGCTTTTCGACGATCGCGCGCGGCGTTTTCGCGGGTGCGACGATGCCCTGCCAGTTTTCCACTGCGAATCCCGGCACGCCGGATTCCGCAATCGTCGGTATGTCGGGCGCCCCCTTGGTGCGCTGCGCCGTGGTGACGCCGAGCGCTCGGAACTTGCCGCTTTTCACGAGCGGCAGCGCCGGCGCGATGGTGCTGAACACCATCTGCACCTGCCCTGCGATCAGATCGGTAAGCGCGGGCGCCGTACCTTTATAGGCAACGTGCACGATATCTATTTTGGTGGTGAACTTGAAGAGTTCGCCCGTCAGGTGCAGCGACGAGGCCACGCCCGCCGAGCCGAAGTTGAGCGTGCCGGGTTTCGCGCGTGCCAGCGCAAGCAGCTCGCGCACGTTGGTGGCCGCGACTCCGGGATGGACCACCAGAATGAATGGCGAAGTCACCAGCAGGGTGACACCTGCGAAATCGCGCACCGGCTTGTACGGGAGGTCAGGCCGCAACGCTGGATTGTGCGCAAGGCTGCCCATGCTGCCGAGAAAGAGTGTGTAACCGTCCGGGTCAGCGGTTGCCGCAAGTTGTCCGCCGATTAATCCGCCCGCACCGCCACGGTTGTCGACGACGTATTGCTGGCCGAGAGCTTCGGTCAACCGTATCGCCATTGCGCGCGCGAGCAAATCGTTGCCGCCGCCAGGGGGGAAGGGCACGATGATGCGCACCGGATGATTCGGATAATTATCTGCCGGGGTTGCAGCTTGCACCTGAGCCGGTGCAACCATCGCCGCAAATGCCAGCGCGGCAGAATTCAGCATGCGCGATAAGTGATGCGATTTCATTGGTCTTGTTCCTCCAGCGATTATATAAGTCCAAGACGAATCTTTGTTACCGAGATGCATGAATTCGTTACTAATCGGCGCGTATCCTGGCTTCGCGCGCGACGCGCGTCCATTTTTCGATTTCGGTTTTGATGAGTTGCGCATATGAGGCGCTCGTCATGGGCCACGGTTCGGCGCCTTCGGCGGCGAGGCGCTGCGCGGATTCAGGCTGCAGGAGTATCACGGCGATTTCGTTGTTGAGTTTGGCAACAATGGCGGCGGGTACTGCGGCCGGCGCGAGTATGCCCCACCAAGTGGCGATTTCGGCGCCGGGCGCGCCGGCTTCGCCTATGGTCGGCGCGTCGGGCAGCAGCGGCGAGCGTTTGGCGCTCGTCACAGCCAGCGCCTTGACCTTGCCCGCGCGGATCTGCGTGAGCGTTAGCGGCATCGTGCCCCACATGAGCTGCACCTGTCCTCCCATCACGTCCGTCAGCGCCGGGGCGCCGCCTTTGTACGGCACATGGATCATCTGCACCTTGGCGACGCGCGAGAACAATGCGCCACCGAAATGGTTGATGCCGCCGGTGCCTGCGGACGAATAAGTCAGCGTGTTCGGCTTGGCCGTGGCGAGATCGATCAGTCTTTTGACGTCGTTGCCGGCAAAGGTGGGATGCGTCACCAGCACGAGCGGCCCCGCGCCCAGCATCGCCACCGGCGAGAACGATTTGACCGGATCGTACGCCAATTGGCTGTAGACGGCAGCGCTCATGGTGTACGAGACCGACATCAGCAAAAGCGTATGTCCATCGGGCGTTGCCCTGGCCGTAAGGTCCGCGCCGATATTGCCGTTGGCGCCCGGCCGGTTGTCGATCACGACCTGCTGACCCATGCGGTCGTGCAGCTTGCCGCCGACGAAACGCGCGAGCGTGTCGTTGCTGCTGCCCGGCAAAAAGCCGACGATTAGCCGGATCGGTTTCTGCGGGTAAGTTTCGGCCCCTTGGGCGTATGCGGGAGCGAGGAGTGCGGCAGCGGCCAGCAAGCCGCAATGGGTAAAGCGCATGTTCGAAAATCTTTCGTTGTGACGCGGTTATTTTCGCATGATAGCGAATCCGCCGCTTGCCGTTGTGGATGATGATAACGTGAGCGCAAATAGATTTAAGGTGACTATTCAGCACGAATGAAGGGGAAGTCATCGCCGGCCACGGCACAAAGCAGATACTATCGGGCTTCAACGATGCTGCTCGCAGGCGTGATTCGCCATGCGATCTTCATTTGCACTAGTGTGATACAACCAAGTCGGGCCAATTGGAGTTTTGTCGAGTAACGTTGGAGTCTTGAGAAGCTCGACTTTCACTGGATTAATATTTTTAAGGGAACCTTATGACTCGGTCGAATTCTGTCGCTAATAATTTATTGTTGCTTACATTTGATGATCATGGAGCAGCTGGTCGCGTTGCGCGCGTTACGTTTAACAATCCCGAGAAGCGTAATTCCCTTGGGGGTGCAGGTAAGGAGCAATTTACAGATCTTATGATTTCGCTGCGCCACGACGATAGCCTCCGTGCTGTTGTCATTACTGGTGCAGGTGATAAGTCATTTGTCGGTGGTACTGATCTTTCAGAGACTGCTAATTATGATCCTGCAGGAGGAGAGAAATCTGGTGTAAAGACGCATCGCGTATGTGATGTGGTTAGAAACTTTCCGGTGCCTGTTATAGCGCGAATTAACGGCTACTGTTTTGGACTTGGTATGGAATTGGCGGCATGTGCTGATATGCGTGTGGCAGCAGATCATGCGAAATTCGGCATGCCGGAGACTCGTTTTGGAATTATTTCTGGCATGGAGGCCTCGATATTGCCGCGGTTGATCGGGTGGGGAAAGGCCTGTGAGCTGGTATTAACTGGGGACCATATCGATGCGGAAGAGGCATACCGGATCGGATATTTGGAGAGACTTGTTCCATATGCCGACCTAGATAACGCTGTAGATCGCTGGATTAATTCGCTGTTGCTATGCGGGCCCAATGCGGTCCGACTTCAGAAGCGACTCATCATTAACTGGGACCGTATGTCCCCTACGGATGGTGTTCGCGCGGGCATTGAGATATATGCTGATTGCTACCGCACGGACGAACCTAATCGAATGATGACTGCATTCCTGAATCGTAAGAAGCGATAGGGATTCTATCGGTGAGATTGTTCGCAATGCCTCTGATATAGGATATTTATGGGGCTGACGCTGAAATTGTTTACCAATAAACAGTAAATAGGAGGAGTGTAATGCACTCAAAAATGTTTGGAGTAGCTTTAACTGCAAACGCATTGCTAATGCTTTTGATGCTGACGCTCTCTCCGTTAGCGCTCTCAGCTGATCCCTATCCCAGCAAGCCTGTCAGAATCGTTGTCCCCTTTGGTCCGGGATCTGTTACGGACGCGCTTGCGCGATTCGTTGCGGAGGAGTATCGACAGGCACTCGGCGGTACTTTTCTAGTGGAGGCGAGGCCTGGTGCGAGCGGTATCATTGCTTCGCAGGCGGTATTGCGCTCGCCGCCAGACGGTTACACGCTATTGCTCGGAACAAATACCACGCATGCGGCAAATCTCTTTTTATTTAACGGTCTGCCGTACCACCCCCTTAAAGATTTTACTCAAATTGCCCGCTTGACTATGGGGCAGCAAATCCTAGTAATTCATCCATCGATTCCAGCAACCACCGTCAAAGGATTGATGGAGCTTGCGCGCAAGCGGCCTGGAGATTTTGCATACGCTTCGTCGAACAGTACGAACCATATCACTACTGAACTTCTCAACTCGCTTGCTGGAACCAATATTCTTAGGGTCCCATTTAAGAATTCTACGGATGCCTACATTTCTATAATAACGGGTCGAATTGCAATGGGTTTTGGCGACCACGTAAACACGGTGCCGCTCATCAAGGCTGGAAAAATGAGGGCGTTGGCAGTGACTGGAATAGCGCGTTCGAGGATTCTGACTGATATTCCTACTCTCACCGAAGCAGGTTTCCCTGGATCACTTAACAACTGGGCCGCACTGGCAGGGCCTGCAGGAATGCCCGAAGCTATCGTCAACCGCCTGAGTGAGGCTGCAATGCAGTTTCTGAAAAAGCCGGAGATGGTCAGTCACATTCGCGGGATTGGTTACGAACCATATCCGGCCGATTCACGGGTATTCACAGAGTTTCTTGCTAACGATATAAATCGTTGGCGAGAGGCAATCGTTCGTGCAAAGATTGCGCCCGAATAATGATTGCGACGTCGGAGTCGATACCGCCGAGTGCTGGATCCAGTTATCTAACAGAAAAACATATGCAACCTGTCTTGGACGGAATAGTTGTCGTGGAAGTGGGGCAGATCTTATCTGCTCCGTATGCTTCGGCAATACTGAGTGACTTGGGCGCTGAGGTAGTTAAGGTTGAAAGACCGGGCGGGGATGATGGGAGAAGTATGGGGCCGAGTTTCAAGAACGGCGACTCAATGAATTTTCACATCTTCAACCGTGGTAAAAAATCTGTTCAATTGGACCTAAAGGGGGGAGAGGGGCGCCATCAATTCGAAACGTTGCTTGCGCGCTGCGACATACTCATTCACAACCTCAGGCCCGGGGTTTCGCAGGATCTTGGCATGTCTGGCGAAGATCTCTGCAAGCGATATCCCCGTCTTATTTATTGTGAGATCTCGGCGTTCGGGCACACTGGGCCGATGAGCCAAAAACCTGGTTATGAGCCATTGGCGCAGGCTTATGGGGGACTCATGACCATCAATGGTGGTCCGGACGATCCACCTTCAAGAATGGGGGCGTCAGTCTGCGATCAGGGCGCTGGTATGTGGGCAGTCATCGGCTCGTTGTCACTGTTGCGGCAGCGAGATATCACTGGACTGGGCGGCATCGTGCAAACCTCTTTGTTCGAGACGGCACTTGGTTGGGCGGTTCAGCGCTCAGATGCCTACCGCAATCAAGGCGTGCTGCTGGAGAAGCATGCGACAGGACACCCTAATTTGGTGCCCTATCAGTCGTTTGATGCCGCCGACGGTGCTTTCTTAATTTGCGCTGGAAACGATCGGTTATTTGCGAGGTTGGCGCTAGTTCTCGGCAATGGCAAATGGTCCACTGATAGTCGTTTCAGCACAAATCGTGAGCGTTTGGTGCACCGGGAGGAGCTTTTGGCGCTAATCAAGCCCATCCTATTAGAAAACTCACGTGAACTGTGGATCTCGAAGCTTGAAGCTGTTGGCGTTCCCTGTTCTCCCATTCATACGATTCCCGAAGCCGTTGCATTGCCGCAGGCTCAGGCATTAGGAATGTTTTTACCTGTGCCTGGGGAGGATTACACTCTTACTGGTTTGCCGTTGACTATAAACGGCAATCGTCCTCAAGTTCGATGCGGCCCGCCCGCCCTTGGGAAACATAACCTTGAGTTATTTGGTAAGGCGAAGTAGTGCTG
>CAMBSS010000106.1 GCA_945870465.1 Bordetella parapertussis
TGGAGACTTCGTAGTCGGGTTCGCGCGCGATGCCCGCCGCGGCAAAGCCGTGCGCGGCAAGCTCGCGCACGCTCGACTGCTTGGGCAGCAGCACCAGCGGTTCGGCCGCAAGGTCGGGCCAGGTGACGCGGCGTTTGGCCGCGAGCGGGTGGCGCGCCGGGTAAATCGCTTGCAATTCGTCGTGCAGTAATTCGCGAAACGCCAGCTCCTTGTGCGGGGTTTTCAGCGTGCCGATGCCGAAATCGACTTCGCGGTGCAGCAGCTTGTCCGTGATGTTGAGGTCCTGGTCTTCGATCAGGCGCACGGTAATCGCCGGGTACAGCGCCGTGAACTGCGCGAGCGCCGTCGTCACCAGGCCGAAGGCCACCGACGGCAGCGAAGAAAACACGATGCGCCCGCGCGTGCCGGCCGCCATTTCGCGCGTGAACCGGTAGGCGTCGCCGAGGTCGTCGAGCGGGCGCTGGATCATCGCCAGAAAACGCTGTCCGGCCGGCGTGAGTTCGACGCGCCGCGTGGTGCGCTCGAAGAGTTTTACCCGCAGCGAGGTTTCGAGTTCGCGGATCAGCTGCGAGAAAGACGGCTGCGTCATGGCGAGTTCGCGCGCGGCCGCGCTGAACGAGCTGTGCATCGCCGCCGCGGCGAATCCCTGCAGCTGGCGTAGTTTAAAATTCATATGTAATACCTATAAGTAGTGACGGAACATCTAATTGTTATATTAATCCCGGCATGTTTAAATTCCAACATCCCTTCGTACCCGCAGGCTTTCCCTTGAAAAAAATCTGGATCGGCATCGACACCGGCGGCACCTTCACCGACCTTGTGCTGTGCGAACTCACCACCGGCAAGTACACGTATCACAAGCTGCCCACCACGACCGGCGATCCGGCCAAGGCGGTGCTCGACGGTATCGCCGAGGTGATCGAACTGGCGCAACTGCCGCGCGATAACGTCGAGTTCCTGGTGCTGGGCACCACGCTCGGCACCAATGCCGTGCTTGAAGGCAAGTGCGCGCGCACCGGCATGATCACGACGGCGGGGTTTCGCGACGTGATCGAGCTCGCGCGCCAGCGCCGCCCGCATTATTTCAACCTCGACATTCTGAAGCCGACGCCGCCCGCCTCGCGCGATTGCCGCGTCGAAGTCGCCGAGCGCATCGCGCAGGACGGCACCGAAGTGACGCCGCTCAATGAAAATGACGTGCGCAAGGCCGTCGCGGTGCTGCGCGAAAAGAAAGTTGAGTCGGTCGCGGTCTGCATGCTGCATTCCTACGCCAACCCGGCGCACGAGCGCAGGGCGCACGACCTCGTCAAGGAAATCTGGCCCGAGGCTTATCTCTGCACTTCGTCCGGCGTGCTGCCGGAGTTCCGCGAGTTCGAGCGTTTCGCGACAACGGTGGTCAACGCGAGCCTGATGCCCATCATGGACCGTTACCTCGAGCGCTTCGAGCGCGGGGTCGCCGATCTCGGCATCAAGGTAGCGCCGCGCGTCATGCAATCCAACGGCGGTGCGGTAACGCCGGGTGCGGTGCGCAAGCTGCCGGTGAATACTTTTTTCTCGGGCCCGGCAGGCGGTGTGGTCGGCAGCGTGGGTCTCGGCGCCAAACTCGGCATCGGCAACCTGATTACTTTCGACATGGGCGGCACCTCGACGGACGTTTGCCTGATCCGCGACGGCGAGCCGGCAAAAAAAGATTTGCGCGAAATGGGCGGTTTCCCGGTGCGCACACGCACCATCGACATCCACACCATAGGCGCGGGCGGCGGCAGTATCGCGTGGGTCGATGCGGGCGGCCTGCTCAAAGTCGGCCCGCAAAGCGCGGGCGCATTTCCGGGGCCTGCCGCATACGGGCGCGGCGGCACCAAGCCGACCGTGACAGATGCGAACGTCGTATTGGGGCGCCTCAATCCCAAGTCCTTGCTTGGCGGGCGCATGGAAATGTTCGCCGACCGCGCGCGCAAAGTGCTCGAAGACGAACTGGTGCCGACGCTCAAAGTCGATTTGACGCGCGCGGCGGCGGGTGTCGTTGAAATCATCAACGTCAACATGATGGGCGCGGTGCGCGTGATTTCGGTCGAGCAGGGTGTAGACCCGCGCGACTTCACGCTGGTGGCTTTCGGCGGCGCCGGCCCGCTGCACGCGGCGGACGTCGCGCGCAACATGGGCATACGCAATGTGCTGGTGCCGCCGCGCCCCGGCCTGCTGTCGGCCCTCGGGTTGTTGCATGCGGATGTGCGCGGCGATTTCAGCCTGACCCGTTTGCTTGTCGCGGCCGATGCCAACGTCAAGGCGCTGAACGCCGGCTTCGGCGAACTACGCGAGCGCGGCGGAGAATGGCTGCTGGGCGAGGCGGGCAAGGGCGCGAAGGCGAAATACACGTATCTGATGGACATGCGCTACCTCGGCCAAAATTACGAGCTGTCGCTCGAAGTAAAAAACGGCAAGCTCGACACTAAATCCCTGGCGCGACTCATCGCGGGTTATCACAAGCGCCATCACGCGATTTACGGTTATGACATGCCGGCGCAGCCCGTCGAAGTCGTCAACCTGCGGCTGGTCGTCACCGTCGAGCGGCGCGCGCCGACGCACGAGAAGCACCAGGCGGCGCGCACTACAGTGAAAGACGCCGTGCTGGAAAAACGCAAAGTATGGTTTCCGGAAACCGGTTTCGTCATGACGCCGGTCTACGACCGCGACAAGCTGCCGGTCAACGCGCGCATCAGCGGGCCGGCCATCGTCGAGCAGATGGACACCACGACCGTGGTGCCGCCGCGCGCCAAGATGCGCAACGACAAGCTGGGTTATCTGCACATCGAAGTCGAGCCGCTGCATATCAAAGGAGCATCCTGATCATGGCCGCGAAACGTACGACTGCGCGCAAAGTAGTCAAAGCCGCCAAAGCGGTGGACCCGATCAAGGCGGAAGTTGTCGCGCGCTATCTGCTGGCGACTTCCGAGGAAATGGGCGCGACCCTGATGCGCACCGCGTTCTCGCCGAACATCAAGGAACGCGCCGATTGCTCGACCGCGATATTCGACGCGCAGGGCGAGGTGATCGCGCTGGCGCAACGCGTGCCCATACACCTGGGTTCGATGGTCGGCGCGGTCGATGAAATTCTCAAGCGCTATCCGCTCAACGAGATCCTGCCGGGTGACCAGTTCGTCGCCAACGATCCGTACAACGGCGGCGGCACGCATTTGCCGGATATCAATATCATCGCGCCGGTCTTCATCGGCAAGAAGATCGTGGCCTTCGTCGCCAACATCGCGCACCACGCCGACGTCGGCGGTATGGTGCCCGGCTCGGAAGCCGCGGTGTGCAAGAGCATCTACCAGGAAGGCATACGCATTCCGCCGGTGCGCATCATGCGCGAGGGGAAATTGAACCGGGACGTGATTGACATCATCCTGCTCAACTCGCGCACGCCCGCCGAGCGCATCGGCGACTTGAACGCGCAGTTCGCGGCGAACAACGTCGGCACCAAAAGTGTTCTGCAATTGTTCGAGCGTTACGGCGTCAACGACACCGCCGCGACCATAGCCGCTTACCTTGATTTCACGGAAAAGCGCTTTCGCGCGGCAATCAACCGGCTGCCTGCCGGTCGTTACGTCGCGGAAGATTTTCTCGACGGCAATACCGAAGGCGAGCGCTGCCCGATACGTCTCGCCATGACGGTGGGCCACGGGCGCATCGATTTTGATTTTGCCGGTTCGGGCAAGCAGCTCGAAAGCGCGCGCAACATTCCGTATCGCGCCTTGCTCGCGACCGTCTACACGGTAGCGAAGAGCTTGCTCGACCCTGAAGTGCCGGCCAACGCCGGTTACTATCGCACACTGAAAATAACAGCCCCCGCCGGTTGTGTCGTCGGCCCGGTGCCGCCAGCCGCCATTGGCTGCCGCTCGATATCCGCGAGCGTGCTGGGTGACGTGATTGCGAACGCGCTGTCGCAGGCGATGCCGCACAAAGCGCTCGCCGGCAGCGGGCCGCATCATCTGTACGTGCTGGCGGGATCGGACCCGCGCACCGGCGCCTACTTCGTCAATTACGAAACGCTGGCCGGCGGCATGGGCGCACGCGCCAATCGCGATGGCGTCGATGGCGTGCGCGTGCACGCATCGGGCTCGTCCAATCTGCCGGTTGAAGCGCTCGAACACGCTTATCCGTTTCGCGTCGAGCGCTACGCGCTGTGGGAAGGCTCGGCAGGAGAAGGCAAGTATCGCGGCGGCATGGGTGTGGTGCGCGATTACCGCGTGCTCGGCGACGACATCGTCGTCAGTCTGTCATCCGAGCGCCAGAACGTCGCGGCGCGAGGCATGAAGGCCGGCGGCGATGGTGCTCTCGGCGCGTTTATTCTGAATCCGGGTACGCCGCAGGAACAGAAACTGCCGGCGGCGTCAGGCGAAATGGCGCTGCCGCGCGGCAGCGTGCTGCGCATCTGCACGCCGGCGGGCGGCGGTTACGGTGCTGCTGGCGAGCGCGATGAAGCTGCCAGCGCGCGCGATGTGCGCGAAGAGCGTCTCGCCCGCTAGGGCGCGCGGCAAACTAGAAACGGCTTCGAAAGCAATTTGGAACCGCCGATGAACGCGGATGAACGCAGATTGGCTCGACGGACATGATCATGATTCGGGGAAAGGTCTGGAATTGAATCGGCGTCAATCGGCATTTATCGGCGGTTGCTTGTCGCTGTTGTATTTTTGAAATGAGTTCTAATTATATTTCTTGAAGGGCGGGAGATCAGCATGGGTTTCACCAAGACACTGTCACGCTGGATAGTCGATTTGCGTTTCGAAGACCTGCCTGCGGCGGTCGTGCCGTGGACGAAGGCGGCGGTCACCGATTATTTCGCGGTCGCGCTCGCCGGTTGTCCTGCCGACGGCATGAAGATCGTCAGGAAACACGTGTGGTCCCAGTATGCGATGGGCAGCAACACCATCATCGGCGACACCGCGCAAATGTCGGCCGAGGCCGCGACGCTTTTCAACGGCACGATGGCGCACTGGGAGGAATACGACGATGCGACTTTCGGCATGGCCGGCCATCCGAGCGTCGTCATCATGCCCGCGCTGTTCGCCGCGTGCGAACTGCAGCCGGTTACCGGTAAAGAATTCATCGCCGCTTATGTGGCTGGCGTCGAAGTGTGCGCCAAGCTCGGCCGGCTGATTACGCCGCAAACCATAAAACTAGGCTATCACCCGACCGCCATCATAGGTACGCTGGGCGCCGCGGCGGCGGTCGGCAAGGTCTGGAAGTTCGACGCCGCCATGATGGAAAACGCGCTCGGCCTCGCCGCAACGCATTCATGCGGATTGCGTCCGCAACTGGGCAGGATGGCGAAACCGCTGCATGCGGGGCTGGCGACGCGCGGCGGCATGGCATCGGCGATGCTCGCGCGCGACGGCTTCGTCGGTGCGCCCGATCTGATCGAAGATCCACATGGTTTCGCGCATGCATTCTCGGGCGGCAAGCCGGGCGACTACGATGCGCTGGCCGCAAAAATCGGCAAGCCGCTCGAAATACTCGACCCCGGTCTCGCATTCAAGATTTTCCCGTCCAATTTCCATACGCAGGCGGGCGTGGTGGCGGTGCTGCAGATGATGCGCGAGGACGGCGTCAAGGGCGACGACGTCGACAGCGTGCGCTGCCTGACCAACCATATGACGCAGCATTCGCTGTGGAACGACAATCCGCAGACCGGCCTCGAAGGCAAGCTGAGCCTGCACTATTGCCTGGCAGCGGCGCTCACCGACGGGCAGCTTGAAGTCGAGCAGTTTTACGAAAGCCGCGCGCAGGACCCGAAAATCCGCGCCCTCTTCAAGCGCATCACGCTGGAGCCGCATCCCTCCATGGCCGGCCTCGATTTCACCAAGGGTGCGGACTTCCTTGGCATGGAAGTCGTGATCAAACTCAAGAACGGGAAAACCGTGTCGCGTCACATCAAGTCCGGATTCTCCGTGCCGGCGGTCGATGGCGAACTGGTGCACGCCGATCTCATCGACAAATTCATGCGCAACGCGAAACGCGTGCTACCGCAGGCGAACAGCGATGACTGCCTTGCGCGCATCAAGCGGCTTGATACACTGAACTCGCTCGAAGATTTTCAGGCGCCGTTACGTTACCAGGCGGTGCGCGCCGCATGACCAGGAGATCCGCAATGAAAACGTGGCAGGCCGTCGTGATGGCTGAGGTGCTGGGGCTCGCGCTGTTCGGGTCCGGCGTATACGCGCAGACCTATCCGACCAAACCGATACGCATGATAGTGACCTTTCCCGCCGGCAGTGGCGCCGACATCGTGGCGCGTACTGCCGGGCAGAAAATGGCGGAATCCCTCGGGCAGCAGGTCGTCATCGACAACCGCGCGGGCGCGGGCGGCATTATCGGCTCGGACCTCGCGGCCAAGGCCATACCCGATGGGTATACGATCGTGATGGTGTCGTCGGCGCATACCATCAACGCGAGCGTGTACAGGAAACTGCCATACGATCCGGAAAAAGATTTCGCGCCCATCACCATGCTGGCGTCGACGCCCTACCTGCTGGTTGCGCATCCGTCGGTGCCGATCAAGACCGTCGCTGATTTGATCGCGCTTGCCAAGGCGAAGCCCGGGCAGATCAATTACGCGTCGGGCGGCATCGGCGTGGGTTCGCATCTGGCCGGAGAATTGTTCAAAACCATGACCGGCGTCGATATCGTGAACGTTCCGTACAAAGGCGCGCCGCAGGCAACGGCAGACGTCGTCGGCGGCCAGGTGCAGTTGTCGCTGAGCACCATGCCCACCGCGTTGCCGCTGGTGCGCGCGGGCAAACTGCGCGCGATCGCAGTCACCAGCCTGCAGCGGGTGCCGGCGACGCCGGAATTTGCGACCATCGCCGAAACCGTGCCGGGTTTCGATGTGCGCACGTGGCAGGGACTGCTGGCGCCGAAAGGCACGCCGCCGGCCATCATCGCTAAATTGCGCGAGCATGCGGTCAAGGCGCTGGAAGCGCGCGATGTCAACGAGCGCTTGTCGGTGCAGGGCTACCAGACCGTCGGCAACACGCCGCAGGAGTTCACGCAAATCGTTAAATCCGAAATCGCGCGCTGGAAGTCGGTGGTCAAGGCCGCCGGCATCAAGCCCATCGAAGGCGAACAGTAAAAGTGAATTACATCGACGCCGCGACCGGTGCGACTTACCCGCTCGACAAACCGCGCTGGTGCGGCGACGGCGGCGCGCACCTCAACCTGGGCGATGCGCCGGGCCTCACGCGCGGCGAGATCGATACCACGAAGTATTCGGTATGGCGTTACGCCAGGGCTTTGCTCGTCGAGGCGAAGGACGCCGTAACACTCGGCGAAGGCTGGACGCCGCTGGTGGACGGCAAGCTCGATGGCATCAGTGTGACGATGAAGCTCGAGTTCATGATGCCGACCGGTTCGTTCAAGGACCGCGGCATGACCACCCTGATCACATATCTGAAAAACCGTGGTGTCATGAGCGTGCTGGAGGATTCGTCGGGCAATGCCGGCGCATCGATGGCCGCGTACTCGGCCGCCGCCGGCATGAAGGCGCGCATCCTGGTGCCGGAAACCGCGTCGTATCCGAAAATCGCGCAAATGGCGGCGACTGGTGCCGACGTAGTCACGGTCAAAGGTTCGCGTCAGGATGTTGCCGATGCCGCGTTACGTTACGCCAAAGAGATTTTTTACGCGAGTCACAACTGGCAGCCGTTTTTCCTCGAAGGCACCAAGACGCTCGCCTACGAACTGTGGGAGCAGTTCGGCTTCAAAATCCCCGACAACATTGTGTTTCCGGTCGGCTATGGCAGCAATGTCTGCGGTTGCGAGCGCGGCTTCGCGGAATTGAAGCGGCGCGGCGAAATCGACCGCTTGCCGAAGCTGTTCGCGGTGCAGGCAGCGAACTGCGCGCCGTTGTACGCCGCATTCAAGGCGGGTGCAGACGAAGCGGTGCCCACCGATGTTGCGACGACAGTCGCCGAGGGCATCGCTTCATCCAAACCGACGCGTTTGCGCGAAGTGGTGCGCGCGGTAAGAAATTCCGGCGGCAGCATCGTGGCGGTGAGCGAAGACGAAATCGTTTCCGCACTGGGCGCATTGGCGCGCCAGGGTTTGTACGTGGAGCCGACCAGCGCCGCCGCGGCGGCGGGGTTGCGCCAGTTGTTCAAGAGCAAAGCAATAGTGCCGGAGCAGAAGACGGTACTGGTGCTGACCGGCACGGGACTGAAAGCATCTGAAAAAATCGGTCAATTGCTGAAAGTCGGTGCGCGCAGCGAATGAAGTCGCAAGCCGCATAAAAAAAGCCCGCGCGCGGGCTTTTTTATCGCGTGCAGTCCGCTTACTCGAGCTTGAGATTCGCTGCCTTGACGATCGCAGCCCATTTGTCGATCTCTTTCTTGAGCCAGGTGCCGAGCTGCTCGGGCGTCATCGGGTAGACCTCGGCGCCCTGCTTGGTCAGGTTTTCCTTCATCTCGGCGGTGCTGAAGGCCTTGACGATTTCGCTGTTGAGCCGCGCGAGGACGTCCCTGGGTGTGTTGCCCGCGGCGAGCACGCCCTGCCAGCTGCCGGTTTCGAAATCCTTGAGTCCGCCTTCTGCGACTGTCGGTACTTCGGGTATGGAGGCCAGGCGCTTGGCGCTGGATACCGCGAGCAATTTCAGCTTGCCCGATTTGCAATGCGGATAAGTCGCCAGCATGCCGTTGAATATGGCGTCCGCCTGGCCCGATGCGAGGCCGATGATGGCGTCCGAGCCGCCCTTGTACGGGATATAGGCCCACTTGATGCCGGTCTGCGCTTCGAATGCCACGCCGGCGAGATGCGGCGCGCCGCCGATCGAGGACACGGCGAAATTCATGCGGCCGGGTTTCGAGCGCGCGAGCGCGATCAGTTCCTGCGTCGTTTTCACCGGCACCGACGGATGCACCGCCAGGAGGTGCGGCGAATACGCGACCATGGTCACCGGTGCGAGGTCTTTTGCCGGATCGAACGGCAGTTTGTAGATGCTGGGGCTGATCGCCAGCGCGCCGAGGTCGGCGAGCAACAGGGTGTAGCCGTCCGGACCCGACTTCGCGACGAGGTCGGCGCCGATATTGCCGTTCGCACCCGGACGATTGTCGACGATCACCGACTGGCCGAACGCTTCGTTGAGCTTGGGACTCAGGAGCCGCGACAGGATGTCGGAAGTGCCGCCTGCCGGATACGGCACGATGATGCGCACCGCTTTGGACGGATAGTTCTGCGCCGACGCAGTGCCGATGACACACCACGCGCAACACGCGGCCGCGATCGCTTTGTTCATATCGTCTCCTCGCCATGAATGCAACTGCGCTCTGGGGGCGCGGTAAGAATTATTATGCGAAATATGCGAACATAGTATGGAAGGTTAAGCGGCTGCGTGCAATACGGAGCCGGCAGCTTACGATCCAATGACATCTGGGGGACAAGAAATTGAAGATCACCGCGGTAAAGCCGTACGCCATCCATCCGGGCTGGCGCAAGAACCTGATCCTGGTCAAGGTCGAGACCGACGAGGGCATACACGGCTGGGGCGAGGCCTATTCGCAATACGACCGCGATACCGCGGTGATGGCGCAGCTGGTGGCGCTGGGCCGCTACGCGGTCGGGCGCGACCCGTTCAACATCAAGCAGTTCACGCAAATGGCGTTCGACGACTACGCGGCGCGGCGCGGTTCGCTCGAACTCTTCTGCGCCATCAGCGGCATCGAGCAGGCAATGTGGGACATTGCCGGCAAGGCCTGCAAGCAGCCCGTCTATAACCTCTTGGGCGGCCGCTGCCGCGACAAGATACGCGTGTATGCGAACGGTTGGGGTTACCAGTTGAAAGAGCCTGCCGATTACGCGCGTGCCGCGGAGAAAGTCATTGCGCAGGGATTCACCGCGCTCAAGCTCGACCCGCTGCCTTCACCGTGGCGCACCTGGATACCGAAGGAGCACGAGAAGCGCGCGGTCGCGGTAATCAAGGCGGTGCGCGATGCGGTGGGGCCGGATGTCGATATCCTGATCGATCAGCACCGGCGTTTGGCACCGATGCATGCGATACCTCTCGACAAAAAGCTTGCCGAGTTTGGCCTCTACTGGATGGAAGAGCCCACCATTGCCGAATATCCGCACGGGCTCGCCGAAATCCGCCGCGGCACCGGCCTGCCCATCGTGATCGGCGAGGCGACTTACCTGAAGCAGGGTTTCCGCCCGCTGCTCGAAGCGCACGCGGCTGACATACTCAATCCCGACGTCGCGTGCTGCGGGGGCATACTCGAACTAAAAGAAATCGCGGCGATGGCGGAGCCGTATATGGTCGCGATGTCGCCGCACAATTACAATTCGACGACCCTCGGGCTGTCTTCGACCGTGCACGCGTCGGCCGTGATGACGAATTTCATCATCACCGAGTACTTCCTGCCGTTCGTCGAATTCTGCGACAAGATCTCGCCCAACCAGTTGAAGCCGAAGAACGGCTACATCGAACTGCCGACCGCGCCGGGTCTCGGCATCGACATCGACGAGGAAGCGCTGAAGAAGCATCCGGCCGTGGTCTACCCCACGCGCAAGCTGCGCCACCCGGCGGACGAAGGCCCGTAATTGCTCTCCAGGGGTTGGGCGCCAAATGATCGACCCATCCCCACCTCGTTCCTCCTTTGTCCCGCAAGGCGATTTGCTGCGCGGCAAAGGGGAGGATGAGTCAAGAGCTACGCTAACTTTTGAGTGAAATCGCGACCTGGTCGCCCTGCGGAGTGAGCAGCGTGCCGAAGGGTGCGCTGCGCTGCTTGATGTCTTCGAGCGTGGCTTTCTCCTGCGCCAGCGTGCACAACACGGTTTCGTTGGCGTCATTGTGGCGCACGAACTGGAAAGTCGCGCCCTTGACGGTTTTGCCGTCGAGTGTGATGCGCGCCATCATGCCGACCCAGTCGCCGTGTTTTTTGCCGCCGTGGCCGGTGTGAAATGAAAAGCTGCCGAGGCCGTAGTACACCGGTTTGCCTTTGTAGGATTCGACCGGCAGCGAGTAATGCGGGCCATGGCCAAACACGACGTCGGCTCCGGCGTCGATCGCTGCATGTGCAATTTCAGGCATGTATTCGAGCACGTCCTGATGCAGTCCCCAATGGCACGAGGCAACCAGCACGTCGCATTTGGCGCGCAAGGCGGCGACGTCTTCCAGATACAGCTTGAGATACCCAGGATCGGCCCAGGTCTTGATGATGGGCGGCAGGCCGGGACGGTTGCATGGCGGAATTTCGGGCCGCGTCTTGTGCAGCGGCAGCTGGTACGCGGTGTGACCGCGGATGGCGGCAACACCCGTAGCGTGGTCGCCGGCTTCGTGATTGGTCGGCCAGTAAACCGATGTGCGCTGCAGAAAACCGAAACGCACGCCGCCACGCTCGAGGATCACCGGCGCGCGCGCCGCCGTGCGGTTTGCTCCTGCGCCGGTATGCGGAATGCCCAGCTCGTCGAGTCGCGCGATCGATGAAGTAATCGCTGCCTCGCCGTAATTGACGTTGTTGGCGATGCCGACCGCGTGTATGCCAGCGCGTTTGATGGTTTCGCCGGCGGGCCCGGGATGCGCAAAAAAGCCCTCGGCGGTGTCGACCGAGTGGCCGCCCGGCGGATCGTACAGGCAGCACTCGAGATTGCTGAATACGACGTCGGTCGCGCGAAATTCTTCGGCCACCCGTTTGAAAGGCACATCGGGGTCGGTGACGTTCATCAGGTTGACGTCACCCGTCAATATCATTTTAAGCGGCATAAAGTTCCAGGGCGTTTAATTAGAGAGTGGAGGGATGGGTGGCGGACTGTGCAGGGAATCAAATTCAGCTTTGACGAGTGCACGCTGGCCAGCATGCCGCAGCCATATATAATGGATCGGCGATAAGAATAACACGGCTCAAATCAGACCGGATTGCGCGCAAACGAGGCGCTCCGGAAGGTGCCGCAAAAAGAATCCGGAGGAGACATGACGATCACTCATGCATTGCGCGTTGTCGCCTGTGCGTTGGCCATCCTGATATTCGCCGGCCCCGCGGCGGCGCCGGCAGCGTGATCGGCACCGATGTGGTCGCCAAGGCTGCGCCTGACGGCTACACGATCCTGATGGTGTCTGCAGCGCATACCATCAATCCCGCGATGATCAAAAAATTGCCCTACGACTCAGTTAAGGAGTTCACGCCGCTCGCATTAATCGCCGACGTGCCGACCGCATTCGTTCTGCATCCTGCGTTTCCGGCGAAGACCGTCAAAGAATTTATCGCCATAGCGCGCGCGCGGCCGGGCGAGATCAATTATTCGACTTCAGGCAGCGGCACCGTCGGCCATCTCGCGGCGGAACTCTTGAGTTCGATGGCCAGGATCAAGATAGTGCACGTGCCGTACAAGGGCACCGGCCCGTCGATGATTGACCTTGTTGCCAGCACGCCCGACGAATACGACCAGTTCAACCGCGCGGAGATCGCCAAGTGGATCAAGGTCGTGGCCCAGGCCGGTATCACGCCCGAATAGCGGAACGGCGGGGCTTATGACTTCGGGATACGCGGGCCTGCGGGCCTGCGTATTGATTTGCCCGCGACGTTGTTATAAGGTGCATTTCCTACCAGGCTAGCCGCGCAGGAGGGTCGTATGTTCAAGCATATCCTGATCCCCACAGATGGGTCGGAGCTGTCGCAAAAAGCCATACGCACCGGCGTCGAACTGGCCAGGTTTCACGGCGCGCGGGTCACCGGCGTGCACGCGATTCCCGACTACCACCTGATGATCGCGTATGAAGGCGCGTTCGATCCGGTCACCGAAGAGCGCATCGAAAAAGAGGCGCGCTCGCGCGCCGATGGCTATCTCGAATTCATCCAGAAGGCCTGCGGCGACGCTGGCGTGCCGTGCGCTACCGTGTGCGAAACCAGCGACCATCCCTATGATGCCATCCTGAAAACCGCGGAAGCGCAGAAGTGCGATCTCATACTTCTGCATTCGCACGGACGCAAAGGGCTGGCGGCGGTGCTGCTCGGCAGCGAAACGCGCAAAGTCCTGACCTATTCCAAAATACCGGTGATGGTCGTCCGCTAGGCGCAAGGCCTGGCGGTGTATTTCTGTTGCAAGGCCGGTTGGTGCCGGATAAAATCAATATCCTTCTGATTTTTATATATAAATTAATTTTACTAAAGGCGGGGTGGCCGTTTATATTGCATAGCAACAGAAAACGCTTGCAAAAGGCTTGTTGTTCAGCCACAATGCAATTGCGTTGGGCATCTTCTACAGGTGTCGGCGCATATCCTCCAAAACCTCCTCCTTTGGTGGAACCTTAGCGCAACCCTCCGGGGTTGCGTTTTTTTTGTGCCTACGAAACGTGAAGCGGACGGCGAAAACGGCCGGCTCCCCAGGCTCGAATAAAATGTTGTTGCGCCGCAAAATAACCGCTTTTTCCTGGTTCGGGGCGCTGTCTGCGGCAGATCCCGAAAACGGGCTGCCCGCGCACGTCACAAACATTCATTTTTGCGACGCTGTCCATGCGCGCCTAGGCGCGCCATCAGGGCAGGCCGGCGGGCGAATCGGCTATACTTGCGCGGCACGCGCGCGCTCGTTGCAAGCGTTTGATTTTTGCGGGCCGGCAGGTGCGTGCAGGCGCAATCAGGCCTGCAGTCATGCGTATCGATTTATACAAGCTGCAATATTGACTGCGGTCAAGGCTGTGGTTCGCGTCCGCAGTTAACTTATCGCCAACCCGTGCGCGCCGGCCCACCAGGGCCGTCCGCGCGTTACGAAGAAAGCTGTAAATGAAGATACACGAATACCAGGCGAAAGAAATCCTGCGCAAGTACGGCGTGACCACGCCGCGCGGCATTGAGTGCTTCAACGTCGAAGAAGCCGTCGCGGCGGCGCAGTCCCTCGGCGGCAAGGTGTGGGTTGTGAAAGCGCAAATTCACGCCGGCGGCCGCGGCAAGGGCGGCGGCGTCAAGGTCGCGAAATCCATCGACGAAGTGAAACAGTACGCGGGCCAGATCCTCGGCATGATGCTGAAGACGCACCAGACCGGTCCGCAGGGGCAGAAGGTGCGGCGGCTGCTGGTCGAAGAGGGCGCCGACATCAAAAAAGAACTCTATCTCGGCATGGTGGTGGATCGCGGCACCCAGCGCGTCTGCCTGATGGCGAGCAGCGAAGGCGGCATGGACATCGAGGAGGTCGCCGCCAAAACACCCGACAAAATCCACAAGGTCTTCATCGACCCGGCGACCGGCCTGAAAGACAGCGAGTCCGACGCTGTCGCGCGCAAGATCGGCATCCCCGAAGCGTCGCTGGCAAAAGCGCGCCCCGCGCTGCAAGGGCTCTACAAGGCGTTCGACGAAACCGACGCGTCTCTGGCGGAAATCAATCCGCTGATCCTGACTGGCAGTGGCGACGTGATCGCGCTCGACGCGAAAATGAATTTCGACGACAACGCGCTGTTCCGCCACCCCGACATCGTGGCGATGCGCGACCTCGACGAGGAAGACCCGGCCGAGATCGAAGCGTCGAAATTCGACCTTTCGTATATCTCGCTCGACGGCAACATCGGCTGCCTGGTCAACGGCGCGGGCCTCGCGATGGCGACCATGGACATCACCAAGCTCTACGGCGGCAGTCCGGCGAACTTCCTCGACGTCGGTGGCGGCGCTACGGCCGAAAAGGTGACCGAAGCGTTCAAGATCATGCTGAAGAACCCGCACGTCAAGGCGATCCTGGTCAATATCTTCGGCGGCATCATGAAATGCGACGTGATCGCCGATGGCATCGTCACCGCCGCCAAGCAGGTGAAACTGTCGGTGCCGCTGGTGGTGCGGCTCGAAGGCACCAACGTTGATCTCGGCAAGAAAATTCTGGCCGACTCGGGTTTGCCGATTATTTCCGGCAGCAATATGGCGGACGCCGCGGCGAAAGTCGTGAAGGCCGTCGGCGGTATCGGCAAGCCGATGGCTGCCGCCGCGCAAGACTGCAGGTAAGGGAAAAAATGAGCATCCTGATCGATAAAAACACGCGGGTCATGACCCAGGGCATTACCGGCAAGACCGGCCAGTTCCACACCAAGATGGGCAAGGAGTACGCGAACGGCGCGAACTGCTATGTCGCCGGCGTGAATCCGAAAAAACCGGGCGAGTCGTACGAAGGCATTCCGATTTTCGCGACGGTGAAAGAAGCCAAGGAGCAGACCGGCGCGAATGTTTCTGTGATTTACGTGCCGCCGCCTTTCGCCGCTGCCGCAATCGACGAAGCGATCGAAGCCGACCTCGAT
>CAMBSS010000107.1 GCA_945870465.1 Bordetella parapertussis
GCGGCTGGCATGCCCGCCTTCAAGACCGACGGTAGCAATACCGCCGCCGAACAGGCGCTGCAGGCCGGTATGCACCACGACGGTATCGAATATTTCGCCATGCCGTACGGTTCACAAAGTTCGGCGCGCGGGCTGCTCGTGATGAATCACGAGTACACCGACGATGGTTTGCTGCATACCGATGGATTCGACAACTGGAGCGCAGAGAAAGTGCGCAAGGCGCAGAACGGGCACGGCGTGTCGGTGATCGAAGTCGAAAACCGCGCGGGCCAATGGTCGGTCGTGCGGCCATCGCGCTACGCGCGCCGCATCACCGCGCAAACGCCCATGCGTATCGCGGGTCCGGCCGCGGGCCATGCGTCGCTCAAGACGGTGGCCGATCCGGCTGGAACGGAAGTGCTCGGCACAATCAACAACTGCGCCAACGGTTATACGCCGTGGGGGACTTATCTCACGTGCGAGGAAAACTGGAATGGCTATTTCATCAACGCCGGCACGATTCCGCCCGAACAGCGGCGCTACGGCGTGACCGCACGGGGTGCAGGTTATCGCTGGCACGAATTCGATACGCGCTTTGATGCGGCGGCCAACCCCAACGAGCCGAATCGTTTCGGCTGGGTGGTTGAAATCGATCCTTTCGAACCCGGCTCGAAACCGGTCAAGCGCACAGCACTCGGCCGCATCAAGCACGAAGGCGCGGCACTCGCGCTGACCGCGGATAATCGCGTCGTCTACTATATGGGTGACGACCAGCAGTTCGAATATATTTACAAATTCGTGTCGCGCGACCCCTACAACAAGACTGACCGCGCCGCGAACCGCGATTTGCTCGATCACGGCACACTCTATGTCGCCAGATTCAACGCCGGCGGTGGCGGAGAGTGGCTCGAACTCGGGCACGGCAAGAATGGGCTTACCGCGGCGAACGGGTTCGCGGCGCAGGCGGATATTCTAATCAGGACGCGCGAGGCGGCCGATCGGGCGGGGGCCACGAAAATGGACCGGCCCGAATTTACGGCTGTGAATCCGCAGGATAAGTCAGTTTATTGCACACTTACCAACAACAGCGCGCGTGGCGCCAAGGACCAGCCTGGAGTGGATGCGGCCAATCCGCGCGCCAACAATACTTTCGGCCACATCATCCGCTGGCACGAGCGCGACAGCGATGCCGCTGCGCTTGCGTTCAAATGGGACATTTTCGTGCTGGCCGGCGATCCCCTGCTGGCGGACGCCAACAAGCAGGGCAATATCAAGGGCGACGTTTTCGGCAGCCCCGACGGCCTGTGGTTCGATCCGGCAGGCCGCCTGTGGATACAGACCGACGTCTCGACCAGCGTGCTCAACCGTGGCGACTATGCCGGCGTGGGAAACAATCAGATGCTGTGTGCTGATCCTGCGACGGGGCGCATCCGTCGCTTCCTCACTGGGCCCAAAGGCTGCGAGATGACCGGCATTACGATGACGCCGGACGGCGCCAGCATGTTCATCAACATCCAGCATCCCGGCGAGACCGCGAGCGAGCGCAGCGACCCGGCGCAGCCGCTGGCGGTGAGTAGCTGGCCTGATGGCGAGGCTGCCGGGCGTCCGCGCTCGTCCACCATCGTCATCCGCAGGGACGACGGCGGCATCGTCGGCACCTAGAGTGCACTACAAAAAGGCGGCGCGCTGATCTTGGCGCGCTGCAGGTGTTGCTCTGCGCGCTGGCACGAGCAGAAAAAAACGTGGCATCGCCGGCGCAAATTACCTATACTTCCCGCGTCCATGATGGTTATTTATCGACGCATAAACTGACGGCAGACCAGCTCATATAACATGGCGGTTTACTCCACACTCGCCGCAGTAGATCTTGGTTCCAACTCGTTCCACCTGCAGGTTGCGCGTGTCGTCGGTGATCAGATCTACCCGCTCGATTCCCTGCGCGAACCGATCCGCCTCGGCGCCGGGCTCAATCGCGAGAAGCGCCTCGACGAAGATTCCCAGAACCGCGCGCTGGATTGCCTGAAACGTTTTGGCGAGCGGCTGCGCGGCTTCGATCCGCACGGGGTGCGCGCGGTCGGCACCAATACCCTGCGCGTCGCCAAGAATGCTGCTGGTTTCCTGAGGCTGGCCGAGGCTGCGCTGGGATTTCCGATCGAGGTGGTGGCTGGGCGCGAAGAAGCGCGCCTGATTTACGTCGGCGTGTCGCACAGCCTGCCGGTCTCCAAGGAGAAGCGCCTGGTAGTCGATATCGGCGGCGGCTCCACCGAATTCATCATTGGTCGCGGGTTAAAGCCGCTCAGGCTGGAAAGTCTGTACATGGGCTGCGTCAGTTACAGTCTCAAGTATTTCCCGGGTGGGGAAATCACCAAGAGCGCGATGAAGCAGGCAGAACTCGCGGCGCGCAACGAATTGCAAACCATGGTCAGCAGTTTCGCCAAGGGCGAGTGGAAGGACGCGGTTGGTTCGTCCGGCAGTGCGCGCGCACTGTCCGAAATCCTGCAGCTGAATGGTTTTTCGGAAGCCGGAATTACCCCGGATGGCCTTGAGTCGTTGCGTTTGGCGATGATCAAGGCTGGCGACGTCAAACAGCTCGATCTGGCGGGGCTCAAGAGCGACCGCCTGCCGGTGCTCCCGGGCGCGCTCGCCATCATGACCGCGGCGCTGACGGAACTCGGCATCGAATCCATGGTGGTGGCGAGCGGCTCGATGCGCCAGGGCATACTTTACGATCTGCTCGGGCGCTTTCAGCACCACGATATGCGCGATATCACGGTATCGCAGTTTATGCAGCGCTACCACGTCGATTCGAAGCAGGCGCGCCGCGTCGCCAGTCTCGCCTTGACGCTGTATCGGCGTTTCACGGCGGGTGCCGAAACGGTCGATGCCGCCGCGCCGCACTACATCGCGTGGGCAGCCAAGCTGCACGAAATCGGCATTTCTGTCGCGTACAGCGGATACCACAAGCATTCCGCGTATATCGTGCAGAACGCCGACATGCCGGGCTTCTCGAAGATGGAGCAGGCACGGCTGGCGACCCTCGTGCTGGCGCACCGCCGCACGCTGAAGAGGATATTCACGCGTGACGTCGAGATCATCGACTGGCGCCTGGTGATGAGTTTGCGGCTGGCGGCGTTGATCTATCGCAGCCGCGCGGACATCGCGTTGCCGGAAATGGAGTGCAAGGTAAATGGAGACGGGCTGCGGCTGGGCATGAACCGCGAGTGGCTGGCGAGCAACCCACTGACAGTTACCGCGCTGCAGGAGGAAATCGACGAGTGGGCGGCGGCGGGCTACAAGCTCGATATCAAATCGTTGCGCGAACTCGAAGCAGGTGTAGAGGCAAAAGCAGCTTGACCGCGGGCCTGCGTTAACCCGGCGGCTTTCCCGCCAGACCTTCCAGCAACTGGGCCTGCACGTGCGGCGTTCGGCCGCGCGCGTTCTTGCGGTGCTTATAGCGGCCATCCGCGGACATTTCCCACGCCTCGATATTGCGCGCCAGAAACGGTTTCAGGCCTTCGCGGATGACGCGTTTCTTCAGCCGCATGTCGAGCACCGGGAAGCACACCTCGATGCGGCGGAAAAAATTGCGGTCCATCCAGTCGGCGCTCGACAGGTAGACGTCTTCCGCGCCGCCGTTGTAAAAATAAAAGATGCGCGAATGCTCGAGAAAGCGGCCCAGCACCGAGCGCACGCGGATGTTTTCCGACACGCCCGCCACACCGGGGCGCAGCGCGCAGACGCCGCGCACGATCAAATCGATCTTCACGCCGGCTTGTGACGCATCGTAGAGCGCGGCGATGATTTCGGGCTCGAGCAGCGCGTTCATCTTGGCGATGATGCGGGCCTTGCGGCCTTCGCGCGCGTTTTTCGCCTCGGCCTGTATCGCCTTGATGGTGCGCTGGTGTAACGTAAACGGGGATTGCAGGAGGTGTCTCAGCTTCAAGGCCTTGCCGAGCCCGGTGAGCTGCATGAACACCTCGCTTACGTCCGCGCCGAGTTCTTCGTTGCAGGTAAACAAGCCGAAATCCGTGTACAGGCGCGCCGTGCGTGAATGGTAGTTGCCGGTCGCCAAGTGCACGTAGCGCCGCAGGCGGTTATCCTCGCGCCGCACCACCAGCGCCATTTTGGCGTGCGTCTTGTGGCCGACCACGCCATACACGACGTGGGCGCCGACTTCTTCCAGCCGTTGTGCCCAGTTGATGTTGGCTTCTTCGTCGAAGCGCGCCATCAACTCGACCACCACCGTCACCGACTTGCCGGTGCGCGCGGCCTGGATCAGCAATTCCATCATTTCCGATTGCGCGCCCGTGCGGTAAACCGTTTGCTTGATGGCGACGACCTGCGGATCATTGGCGGCCGCTTTGATGAAATCGACGACCGGCAAAAACGATTCATAGGGCTGGTGCAGCAGGAGGTCGCTTTTGCGGATGGCGTCGAAAATATTTTGTTTCGCGAGTTGGCGCGGCATCGCCGATTCGAACGGCGCAAATTTGAGGTCGGGCCGGTCGACCTGCTCCGGGATCTGGATCAGGCGCACCAGATTGACCGGCCCATTTACCTGGTACAGGTCGTCGCGCGTCAATCCGAACTGCTGCAGCAAGGCGTCGGCCATGACCGGCGAGCAGGAATCCGCGACTTCAAGGCGCACGCTGTCGCCGTACTGACGCTGCGTCAATTCACCCTGCAGCGCCTTGCGCAGGCTATTCAGTTCGCGCAACTCTTCCTCGTCGATGTAGAGGTCGCTGTTGCGGGTGAGCTGGAACTGGTAGCAGCCAAGCACCGTCATGCCGGGAAACAGTTCCGCCACATGCGCGTGCAAAATCGAGGATAGAAAAACGAAACCGTGCTGGCAGCCCGCGACAGGACGCGGCATCGGGATGACGCGCGGCAGCACGCGCGGCGCCTGCACGATGGCCATGCTCGACCTGCGGCCGAAGGCGTCCTTGCCTTCGAGCTCGATCACGAAATTGAGGCTCTTGTTGAGCAGCTTGGGAAACGGATGCGCGGGGTCCAGCCCGAGGGGTGTGAGCACCGGCATCAATTCGCGGAAAAAATAATCCTTCACCCAGTCTTTTTGCGCCGCGTTCCATTTGCTGCGGCGCAGGAAGCGTATGCCTTTGGCTGCCAGCAGGGGAAACACTTCTTCGTTGAGCACCTGGTACTGCCTTGCCACGAGTTCCTGCGCGGCCGCCGTGACCAGACGAAAGACCTCGCGCAACGGAATGCCGTCGGGTCCCGGGGGCGCGTTGGCGGCGATTTCCTCCTTGAGGCCGGCCACCCGAATCTCGAAAAATTCGTCGAGGTTGCTGTCGACGATGCACAGGAAGCGCAGGCGTTCAAGCGCCGGGATGTTGCGGTCCTCGGCGAGCGCCAGGACGCGGCGGTTGAATTCAAGCTGCCCGAGTTCGCGATTCAGATAGAGCTCGGGCGGGACGTGTTGCTTGGCCATCGGCGGATTAATATTTCAAGTGATAGTCGGTGCACGTGCGCAGTGGATCGAGGGTGGGCGGCGACGCAAAAACAGCGGGATATTCAATGGTCGGGCGGAAAACTTCACCGCAGGATGTAATTATCACAGATTAACAATCCGCTATTGCAGATTTGTTACAACGTTGGCAGGGATAGCGTCAGGGACGCACCAAGCGGTTGTTTCTGCTGCTACAGCGTCATGGCGGCGGATTCGGTCCGCGCCTCGGCGGACCGCGCCGGGTGCTTCCAACGCACCAGTTCCATGCGCCCATCGTAATGTTCGACTATGGCCGTGCAGCTGTCGACCCAGTCGCCGCAGTTGATATAGACCACGCCATCAACATGTTTGATGGCAGGCGTATGGATGTGACCGCAGATTACGCCGTCCAGCCCGCGTTGCTTGACACTGTGCACCACCGCCTCCTCGAAGTTGCTGATGAAGCTGACGGCCTGGAGCACGTTGCGCTTGGCGTAGTCGGCCAGCGACCAGTGGCCCGGGATGCCCAGCTTGCGCCGCATTAACGACAACAGCCGGTTCACATGGACCAGCCATGTGTACGAAATATCGCCCAGGATGGAAACCCAGCGGTGGCAGGTGGTCACCTGGTCGAATTCGTCGCCGTGCAGCAGCAGGTAACGCTTGCCGTCGGCGGCGGTGTGCACGTGATCGCGAACGAGATTGATGTCGCCGAACGCGCTGCCGATATATTCGCGCAGCGCCTCGTCGTGATTGCCCGGGATCAGGTAGACGCGCACGTCGTGGCGCGCTTTCTTGAGTATCTTCTGCACCACCGTATTGTGCAGTTCCGGCCAGTAAATACCGCGGCTCATCGCCCAGAAATCGATGATGTCGCCAACCAGAAAAATATTCTCGCAGTCATACTCTCGCAGCAGCGACAACAACTCCCCGGCGCGGCACGCGCGGGTGCCGAGGTGAATGTCCGACAGAAACAGCGAGCGCGCCCGCAATGCGGCCGGTTCAGCACCATCTAGCATGCGCGGTGCTTTCCAGTCGGGTAATCCGGCGCTGCGTTTTTCAGGAAGATAGCCGGAGCTCTTCGTCAACGGTGCGGTGCTCATGTGCCGCGATAACGTCGCGCAGTGCGGTTTCGAATTCGGCGTTCACTTCTTCCCAGTCGATACGCTCGGCAGTCGTGCGCGCGCGCCGGCCAAGGGCGGTGATCCGTTGCGAATCGCCGGCAAGACCGGCGGCGAGCGCGATGAAACCGGCTGCATCGTCGATTTCCGCAACCAGCCCGCTGCGGCCGTGCTCAATGTATTCGGCCGCCGCCGCGTAGTCGTAGGCAATCACGGCAAGTCCGCTCGCCATCGCCTCGACCGTCACATTGCCAAACGTCTCGGTAGTACTCGGAAACAGGAAGATGTCGCCGCTTGCGTAGTGGGCCGCGAGGTCCTCGCCTTTGCGCATGCCCGCGAACACGTAGTCTGGATACGCCGACTGGAGGGCAGCTCGTTCCGGACCGTCGCCGACCAGCACGAGCCGCGTGTCCGGCCGCTCCGCTTTCATGGCGGCGTAGGCTCGCAGCACAACAGGCAGGTTTTTCTCTGGCGCGAGCCGGCCGACGTAGAGCGCGACCGGTTGCTGCGGTTTGACTCCCCACTGCTGGCGTAACGCGGCACTGCGCCGGTCGGGATGAAAGAGGCGGGTATCCACGCCGCGCGCCACCACGCGCAGATTGAGGTAACCGTGCTGTTCCAGGTCGGCGAGCATGGCCGACGTGGGCACCAGCGTGCAGCTCGCCTTGTTATGAAACTTGCGCAGGTAGGCAACGATGGGTTTCTTCAGCCAGCCGATGCCGTAATGCTTGCTGTAGTTGTGAAAGTTGGTGTGGAAATCGCTGCTGCAGGGGATTTTCAACTTGACCGCGGCGGCCAGCGCCGACCAGCCGAGCGGTCCTTCGGTCACTATGTGCACGAGATCGGGGCGTTGCAGCGCCCACAAGCGCAGCAATGCCTGCTTGGCGGGCAGGCCCATTTTCAGGCTGTCATAACGCGGAATGGCGACGCCACGCTGCAATACTTCTTCGAAGCTTGAGGTATTTTCTGCATTATCCTGACTGTGCTGGCGCGGCCGGATCAACTGAATCTGGTGCTGGCGCTGTTGCAGGCCGGCGACCATGCGGCTGATGGTCATGGCGACGCCGTTGATTTCCGGCGGGTAGGTTTCGGTGACCACGGCAAATCGCAGCGTGGTGCGCGCGACCGGCAGTTGCTGGCACATGATTTGCCCACTGTCCATGGCGTGCATGATGGCGCGGCAGGAAGACTTTTTGATTAAGTTTTTGTGATGATTGCGTGACATCCTGCCGGCGTTCTCAGCCGAAGATCACGAGCAGCCAGACGACAGGCACGTTGATCAGCGACAGCATGACCGCCGCGCTGCCTAGATCCTTCGCGCGCTTGGCGAGCGCGTGGTCATCGAGCGACACCCGGTCGGTGACCGCCTCGATACCGGAATTCAGCAGTTCCACGATCATCACCAGGAGCACGCTGGCGATCAACTGTGCCCTGGCCGCGCCGTTCACCGGCAGGTAAAAGGCGGCGGGAATCAGCAGGATGGCTAAAAAAACCTCCTGACGAAAGGCGTCTTCGTGGCGAAACGCGGCGGTAAAGCCGTCGAACGAATACAGCATGGCATTCCAGATGCGCTTGATGCCGGTCTTGCCCTTGTATGGACTTTCCATGAGTCGCGCCGCCCCCGATAAGTAAATCCCCGCAAACTAGGCGCGCAAGATGACATTCGTATTACGGCGGTGCAAATGAGAGGCGCGTAGCAGTTAGAATAAGCTCCGTCTTCCGCTTAACTCAGGGACTTCTTCCGCGCGCATGTCAGACATCATCGATTATGAATTCGGCATCAGCGCCGTCGATTCGGGCTACCAGCGGCCGCGGCTCGACGCGATACACCTGATGGTCGAAGGCGGCCGTGCCGCGGTCATCGACACCGGCGTCAACAGCTCGCTACCGCATGTGCTCGACGCTTTGCGTGCGAAAGGCATCTCACCCGCGCAGGTCGACTACGTGATACTTACGCACATTCATCTCGACCACGCGGGTGGCGCCGGGTTGTTGATGTCGCAATTGCCCAACGCGATGCTGACTGTGCATCCGTTCGGCGCGCGTCACATGATAGATCCCGCCAAACTCGTGGCCAGTGCGCGCGCCGTGTACGGCGCGGAAGCGATGGAGAACATGTACGGCAGTATCGTGCCGGTGCCGCGCGAGCGCGTGATCGAAACGCCACACGGGTCGGCGATCAATTTAAACGGTCGCGACATCGCGTTCTACGACACGCCGGGCCACGCGCGCCATCACGTTTGCGCGCTCGATGCCAGGTCGGGACATCTGTTTGCGGGCGACACGTTTGGACTCTCTTACCGCGAGTTCGACTGCGACGGCCGGCAATTCATATTCCCGAGTTCGAGTCCGACGCAATTCGATCCGGACGCGGCGCATCGTTCGCTCGACTTGATCGCCGGCCTCAAGCCGGGGGCGATTTACGTGACGCACTACAGCCAGGTGCGCGAGATTGCGCGCCTCACCGACGACATGCATCGCCTGATCGATGCCCATGCGCAACTGGCGCGCGGCGAACGCGGTGCCGGCGCCGAACGTCATGCGCGTCTCAATGCGGGCGTGACAGACATCGCGCTGGGCGAAGCGCGGCGCTACGGGTGGCGGGTTGGACGCGAGCGGGTGCTGGAGGTGCTGGGCGGAGACATTGAACTCAACGCGCAGGGACTTGCGATCTGGCTCGACGCGCAGAAGCCGGGCTGAAGGCGCGCGTTTACGCGCGAATCAGGTGGTGCCGGGCAGCGTGGCAATCGCCGCTTCGTAGCTGGTCAGCACGTCGTCCTGGCAGTCGATCGTGGTTTTCAGGTCGCTCAGCAAACCGTCGTGCAGTCCGTAGATCCAGCCATGTACGGTGACGGCCTGGCCGCGCTCCCACGCATCCCTCAGGATCGACGTCTGGCATACGTGGGCCACCTGTTCGACGACATTCAGTTCGCACAGGCGGGCGCTGCGCCGGGTGAAATCGGCGGGCGGCGGCAGCTGGCGCTCGTGTTTTTCGCGCACGTCCTGCACGTGCCGCAGCCAGTTGTCGCTCAAGCCCATGCGGTCGCCGCGCACGATGGCTTCGACGCCGCTGCAGCCGTAGTGCCCGCAGACGATGATGTGCTTGACCTTGAGCATTTCCACGGCGAACTGGATGACCGACAGGCAATTGAGGTCGGTATGCACGACGACGTTGGCGACATTGCGGTGCACGAACAGCTCGCCCGGCAACAGGTCGACGATTTCGTTCGCCGGAACCCGGCTGTCGGAACAGCCGATCCACAAGTATTCAGGCGATTGCTGGCGTGAAAGTTTGCGGAAGAACTCCGGATCCTGCTGCTGGATGCGCGCGGCCCAGACCTGGTTGCTTTTAAACAGATGGTCGAGAGTTTTCATATACCGGATGCGCAATGGGATGGCGCAACGACCGCTGCGCAAGTGGTTCGCCACAGACGCGGATTTTACAGTTTTTTTGCGCAGCCGCCGCGATGTGCCGGTTTCTGCGCCGTGTTAGGATTGCCGTCCCCGCGCGACCAATGACATTCAGTCCGCGCAGCGAGGAGGGTCGCATGAATCCGCAAATCAATATATCGCAACATGGCAGGTTGCACGCGGAGGCCCACATGCCCGCGAAGCTGGCCGCGCAATATGAGCAGGTGCGCGCGCAGACCGAACGCCTGGCGCAACCGCTGTCGGCCGAAGATTGCGCGCTGCAGTCAATGCCCGACGCGAGTCCGGTTAAATGGCATCTTGCGCACACCACGTGGTTTTTCGAGACGTTTGTGCTCGAACGGGCATTGCCAGGTTACCGCCCGTTTTCGCCGCAGTTCCGCGTGCTCTTCAATTCCTATTACGTGGCGGTGGGCCCGCGCCATCCGCGTTCCGAGCGCGGCATGCTGTCGCGCCCGCCTCTCGACGAAGTGCGCGCTTACCGCCGCCATGTCGATTCGCACATGGCGCAGCTGTTGAACAACGCAGAGCTGCCTGCGCAATTGCTGGAATTGATCGAGCTCGGCGTCAATCACGAGCAGCAGCACCAGGAATTGATCATTACCGATCTCAATCACCTGCTCTCGCGCAATCCGCTGCAGCCCGCATATGTGGAACGGCCCGCCGCCACCGCGGCAGGGGCAGCACCCCTGACCTGGATCAATCTCCCTGACGGCATACGCCAGGTCGGTCATGGTGGCGAGGGGTTCCGTTTCGACAACGAGGAGCCGCGCCACCGCGTGTTTATCGATGCCTGCGCGATCGCGTTGCGGCCGGTGACCGTCGGCGAGTATGCGGATTTCATCGCCGATGGCGGTTACGAACGCGCGGAGTTGTGGCTGTCCGAAGGCTGGGATATGCGCAACAGCCATGGCTGGACGGCGCCGCTGTATTGGCAGCCCGACGGCACGGCGTTCACGCTGCACGGCGCGCGCAGGCTGCATGCCGGCGAACCGGTGTGTCATATCAGTTTTTTCGAGGCGGACGCCTATGCACGCTGGGCGGACGCGCGTTTGCCGACGGAAGCGGAATGGGAAATTTTTGCCGCGCCGCAACCGGCCGGCGGAAACTTCCTCGAAGACGGGCACTTCCATCCGGCGCCGGGCGGCGATCAGGCGGGCCCGCTGCAGGTATACGGCGACGTATGGGAATGGACGCGCAGTTCGTACGAGCCTTATCCCGGCTACCGGGCGGCGCCCGGCGCGGTGGGCGAGTACAACGGCAAATTCATGTCCAACCAGTACGTGCTGCGCGGCGGATCCTGCGCGACGCCGGCTTCGCACATCCGCGCGACCTACCGTAATTTCTTCCCTGCCGCGGCGCGCTGGCAGTTCAGCGGCGTGCGTCTCGCGCGCGATATCCGCTAGGAAGCATGACCGGATTCTCCGGGGTGCGCGCTCATAAAGTACGAATCGCCGACGTTAACAGTCGCCGCTTTGCCATTGACGTTTAGCGTAATTTTGCGTGGTGTCGCTGTCCGCTGCAGAGGGAGCGCAGCCGTTTTTCCGCCGTCCGCAGAGGGATTTCAACGACGCACAGCAGCATGGAATCGCGCGTGGCCGGACTGCGCCACCCGGGTTTTCTCCTGCGCAGCAGAGGGATTTTCTCTCTAAGAGTGCACCACGGGCGTAAAGTTTGGATTACAATCCGATCAACCCAATTTTTTTGGGTGAAATCCCGGTCTTTACTGTCAAGGAGAACAAACGATGGCCGCAAAGAAAAAAGCTACCAAAAAAGCTGCGAAGAAAAAATCCGCACGTAAACCCAGCGCAGCGTTCATGAAGCCGATGCAGATTTCGGCCGCATTGAGCCCGGTAATCGGCGCAGGTCCGTTTCCGCGCACCGAGGTCACCAAGAAATTGTGGGCCTACATCAAAAAGCATGGCCTGCAGGACAGCAAGAACCGCCGCAACATCAATGCCGACGACCATCTGAAAGTAGTTTTCGGCGGCAAGAAACAGGTGTCAATGTTCGACATGACCAAACTGGTCAGCAAACACCTCAAGTAATTTCCGCCGCCCGGTCAGCCGGGTCGCGCGACAGCAACAAGGAAACGGCCAGTCCCGCGAGAGCGGCACCGGCCGTTTTTTCGTAGGGCGCCCACCCGCGGGAAGTTCAGGATTTGCGCAAGATCCACGCGCTACCGGTCAGGATTTGCGCAAGACCCACGCGCTACCCGCCAGCACCGCGCCCATCGTCCAGAACACCGGCGTCATGCCAAGCACGGCGCCCAGCGCGCCGAACAGCAGCGGCATGCCGGCCTGGCTGAAGTTGATGAGGAGAGTGCGCACCGCGACCGCTTCGCCGCCGCGGCCCGGCGGCGCGTGGGTGTAGAGCAGCGACATGATCACCGGCTGCGCGCCGCCGAAGCCGATGCCGAGGATGAACGAGATCAACATCAGCACCGGCACCGTGTTCACCAGCGGAAACAGGATGAATCCCGTGCCGGTGACGACCATCGCAAAAATCAGCATTTGCCATTCGGTCGTGCGATGCACGAAGAGCGGCAGCAGCAGGCGCACCACGAAGACCGCGATGCCGAACGCACCCAGGAGCAGGCCGATCTGCGACGCCGATAGTCCAATGCGCGAACCGTGGATGGGCACGACGAAGGTGAACAGATCCCACGACGTTGACAGCGCGCCGCTCACGATGAAGACGCGCCGCATGTTCGGCATGCGCAAGAGGTCGATCAGGCGCTTGTTGCGGCTGTGCGCTTCGATGTGTTCCTGGCGCGGGATGTCGAGCGGTTTGGCCATCAGCACGGCCAGCGCCGCCACCGCGCTGCCGGCCAGCAGCAGGAAGGTGCCGCGGTAACCGATGAGGTCAATGGCGAAGCCGGTGATCATCGGGCCGAGAAAACCCGAGGTCGAAAACGTCAGCGCGATCACGCTGAAATTCTTGACGCGGTCTTCGGGCCGGCCGATCACGCCCACCGCATGGTTCACCGCGATGTGAAACAGCATGAAGCCGCCGCCCACGATTAAACTCACCAGGTACAGTGCTTCGATCTGCGGAAAGACCACGCCGATGATGAGCCCGAGAATGACCACGACGGTCGCCAGCAGCATGGGTTTGCGCACGCCGATGCGGTCGATGATGCGGCCGGCGCCCACCGCGAACGTCATCGGCAGCAGCGCCAGCAAAGACAGGATGATGCCGACGACCAGCGGTGAGGCATCCAGATGCAGCGCGAACAGCGAGAGATTGACGCGGCACCCCGCGAAGGCGAGATGCAGGAGCAGCGTCGGCACGATGACGAGGTAAACCATCATTGGGGGCTGGCAACGCGGGGAAACCGCGATTTTACCGCTGTACAGGAGCACTGACGCGTGTTTCATCGCATTCCGGACTCTTGGGTATACTCGTACGCTACGTGCTTATCGGTATCTAATTCATGAGTCTGGAAGTCAGAAAAATCGCCGACGCCATCGGCGCCGAAATACGCGGCGTCGATCTCGCGCGTGAAGTCGCCGCCGCCACCGTGCGGGAGATCCGCCGCGCGTGGCTTGAACACTGCGTGATATTTTTTTGCGACCAGGACCTCTCGGCCACGCAGTACATGGCGTTCGCGGAGTCGCTGGGCACGCCGGTCGAATATCCTTTCATCAAGGGGCTCGAGGGTTTTCCGTGCATCACGCCGGTGGTCAAACTCGAGCACGAGCGCGCCAACTTCGGCGGCATCTGGCATTCCGACACGACTTATCTCGAGTCGCCGCCCATGGGCACCTTGCTGCTCGCGCGTGAAGTGCCGCCTGTCGGCGGCGACACCTTGTTCGCCAATCAGTACCTCGCATATGAAACTTTGTCCGACGGCTTGAAGCAAACGCTCGCGGGCCTCACCGGTGTCGCGAGTTCGGCCAAGGCGGACGTCAGCAAAACGCGCGAAGACCGCCTGAAGACCGACGGCCGTGACGACGCGAAAAAAGAATACGGCGCCGAACACCCGGTGGTGCGCACGCATCCGGAGACCGGCAGAAAGGCGCTCTACGTGAACGTCGCGCACACCGCGCGCTTCAAGGGCTGGAGCGAAGAGGAAAGCGCGCCGCTGCTGAACTTCCTGTTTCAGCACCAGGTGAAGCCCGAGTTTACGTGCCGCTTCGCCTGGCAGCCGGGCTCGATCGCGCTGTGGGACAATCGCTGCGCGCAGCACAACCCGGTCAACGACTATCACGGCCACCGGCGCGTGATGCATCGCATTACGCTGGCGGGCGACCGGCCGCAGTAAAAGTCCGGCGCGACGCCAGCGTTAGAAAAATACCATCGGAGGAAATATGTTCAAACTGACATCGACGCGACTCGTGTGGCTCGCACTCATGGCCCTGGCAATCGGCGACGCTGCCGCGCAGGCGTATCCGGCGCGGCCGCTCCGTTTCATCGTGCCGCAAACGCCGGGCGGCGCGTCCGACGCGCTGGCGCGCATTACGGGCCAGAAGCTCGGCGACCAGTGGGGGCAGCAGATAGTGATCGATAATCGCGGGGGCGCTGGCGGCAACATCGGGACCGATACCGTCGCCAAGAGCGCGCCCGACGGCTACACCTGGCTGCTTGCCTACGTTGGCACGCACGCCATCAACGCCGCGCTTTATAAAAAACTGCCGTTTAATCCGGACAAGGATTTCGCGCCGATGGCCACACTCGCCACGCTGCCGTTCGTGGTGATCGTCAACAACAACCTACCGGTAAAAAACGTGGCGGAGCTGATCGCGCTCGCCAAAACCAAGCCGGGCGGGCTTTCCTACGGGTCGGCGGGCAGCGGCTCGGTCAATCATTTGCTGGGTGTGATGCTCAATTCGCTGGGTGGTGTGAACATCGTGCACGTGCCGTACCGGGGTGCCGCGGCGGCGCTGACCGACACCATGAGCGGACAAGTGCAAATGTATTACGCGAGCATGCCCTCGGTGGTGCAGCACGTGCGCGCGGGTTCGGTGCGCGCGATCGCAGTGACCAGCGCCAAGCGCTCGGATGCGTTGAAAGACGTGCCGACCGTCGCCGAGTCCGGTTTTTCCGGTTTTGACGTGAACCCGTGGTTCGGCATCCTGGCGCCCGCCGGCACGCCGGCCGCGACAGTCAAAAAAATCAACACCGACGTCAACCAGATGCTCGCGCAAAAAGACGTGATCGACCGCTTTACCAATCTGGGCGCGGTGCCGTTCGCGACCACGCCAGAGCAGTTCTCGAAAATCGCGCGCGACGACATCGTGAAATGGGC
>CAMBSS010000108.1 GCA_945870465.1 Bordetella parapertussis
TGGCGAGATATTTATTCAGCGCGCCGACCGGCGGCGATATCGACATGTCGTTGTCGTTCAGTATTACCAGCAGATTGGTGTCGGCATCCCCCGCGTTATTCAACGCCTCGAATGCCATGCCTGCGCTCATCGCGCCGTCGCCGATGATGGCCACGCAATGCCGCGGAATGCCGGCGATGTGGCTGGCGACCGCCATGCCGAAAGCGGCGCTGATGGATGTACTCGAATGCGCGGTGCCGAAAGTGTCGTACGCGCTTTCCTCGCGGCGCGGGAAACCCGAGATGCCTTCCCACATGCGCAATTTCTGCATGCCTTCGCGGCGGCCGGTCAGCACCTTGTGGCCGTAAGTCTGGTGGCCGACGTCCCATACCAGGCGATCGTGCGGCGTATCGAACACGTAATGCAGGGCAATGGTGAGCTCGACGGTACCGAGATTGGACGACAGATGCCCGCCGGTCTGGCTCACCGAGTCGAGCAGGAACTGGCGCAGCTCCTGCGCAAGTTGCGGCAATTGCCGGCGCTCGAGCTTGCGCAAGTCAGCGGGGTCGTTGATGGTCTGCAGCAAATCGTACATCAGAACTTTCTCAGCACTATGAAATCCGCGAGTTCGCGCAGGCGCTGCGCGCGGTCGCCGAAACCCTCCAGTGCGGCCCGCGCATCCTCGCGCAGCCCGGCGGCGAGTTTTTTCGATTCCGCGACGCCCAGCACGGTAACGTAAGTCGGCTTGTTCTGCTGCGCATCCTTGCCGGCCGTTTTACCCAGGGTTGCGGTATTGGCTTCGGTATCGAGCACGTCGTCGACGACCTGAAACGCGAGGCCTATACACTTTGCAAAGTGATCGAGCTTGGCCTGTGCGCGCTCTTCGAGACGGCTGCCGCAATACGCGCCCAGCAGTGTCGCCGCCCGTATGATAGCGCCCGTTTTGTGAATATGCATGAATTCGAGTTCCGGCAGACTCAAGCTCGCGCCGACTGCCGCGAGGTCGATCGCCTGCCCGCCCGCCATGCCGCGCGAACCGGATGCGGCGGCGAGCAGCTTGACCATCTCCAGTTGAACCGCCGGGTCATCGGCCACCCGATATTCCGACAGCAGCTGAAACGCCAGGCTTTGCAGGGCATCGCCGACCAGTAACGCAGTAGCTTCGTCGAACTCGACGTGGCAGGTCGGTTTGCCGCGCCGCAGAACGTCATCGTCCATGCACGGCAAATCATCATGCACGAGCGAATAAGCGTGTATCAATTCGACGGCGGCGCCAGCGATGGCCACACGCGCCGGATCGGCAGAGGTAATTTCACCCGCGGCGAACGCCAGCAACGGACGCACGCGCTTGCCGCTGCCGAGGACGGCGTAGCGCATGGCCTGGTGCAGGCGCGGCGGCGCCACCTCGGGACTCGGCAATACCGCCTGCAACTGCGTCTCTATGCGTTGCTGGTGCGCCGCTGCCCAGGCTTTAAAATCAGTCGTCGTCGCCACCGGCAAAATTCTTCAGGGCGCCGGCTTCGAGGACCTTGACCTGCTGTTGGGCGTCCGCCAGTTGCGCCTGGCACAGCTTGAGCAACTCGGCGCCGCGCTTGTAAGCGCTCAGCGATTGCTCGAGCGAAAGCTGCCCGTCTTCCATGCGCGTAACGATGGTTTCAAGCTCGGCAAGCGCGCTTTCGAATGTCGGGGCGGATTCTGCTTTGGTTGTTGTTTTGGGCATGCGCAGGCAATGACGCCAGGGTAAACCGCAAACATAGCGCAATCAGAGGCTTGCGGTCAACGCAAGTTGTAAGGAAAAAGCTCCTGATACGACTCTCATATAGTGACAGGCAAGCGCAAATTCCGCACAATGAGCCGCTGCGCGCCGTGCGCAAGCAGCAATCGCAGCAGCACCACGATGAATCGCCAATTAAATCAACTGATGGAGCACCGGTAATGCACGCTACCCTGCCGCTGATGCGGGACTCGGATTTCCCCGCGATACGGCGCGCCCGGCTCGAGACTTTGCAGGTCAATCTCGGCTACAAATGCAACCAGTCGTGCGTGCACTGCCACGTGAATGCCGGCCCGACCCGCACCGAGATGATGACGCGCGAGACCATCAACGACATACTCGCCTTCATCCAGGCCTCCGGCGTGACCAAACTGGACATGACCGGGGGGGCGCCCGAGCTCAATCCGCATTTCCGCGATCTGGTGCGCGCCGCGCGCGATCTCAAGGTGCATGTCATGGACCGCTGCAACCTGACCATACTCGAGCAGCCGGGCCAGGACGACCTCGCACGGTTTCTGGCCGACCAGCAGGTCGAAGTCGTCGCTTCGCTACCCTGCTATCTTGAAGAAAATGTCGACCGCCAGCGCGGCGACGGGGTCTTCGCCACCAGCATACGCGCACTGCAGATGCTTAACGGCCTCGGCTATGGCCGGCCGGGTTCGGGACTCACGCTGAATCTGGTCTACAACCCGCAAGGTGCGGTGCTGCCGCCCCCGCAGCAGCAGCTCGAAACCGATTACCACGCGCGTCTGGGCGAACAGTACGGCATTGAATTCAACCAGCTCTACGTCATCACCAACATGCCGATACAACGCTTCGGCAGCATGCTGATCTCAAAAGGCCAGTTCGAGCACTACATGGATCTCCTGAAGAACGCCTATCAACCCGCCAATCTTGACAGCGTGATGTGCCGTGACCTCATCAGCGTCGATTGGCGCGGCTACACCTACGATTGCGATTTCAACCAGATGCTCGGCCTGCCGCTCGCGCACAAGGGGCACGCGCATACGCATTTGCGCGACCTGATCGGCGTCGACCTCGCGCACCACCCGATCATGGTCGCCGACCACTGCTATGGCTGTACCGCGGGCCAGGGTTCGAGCTGCGGCGGCGCGATCGCCGGCTGACCACAGCCGATGACGCCGGGCAGCCGGCCTGACCAGAGCCCAGACATGCGCAAGAGCAAACTTCTGGCCGCAGTCGCCATCATCGGCCTGATCGCGGCGTTCTTCGCATTCGATCTCGCCCACTATTTCACGCTCGACCATTTCAAGTCACAGCAGGCGTCGATCAACGACTACTACCCGGCTCATGCAGTTGAGACGACCGCCATTTTCTTTGCGATCTACGTCGCCGTCACCGCGCTTTCTTTTCCGGGCGCCACCGTCATGACGCTGGCCGCGGGCGCCATCTTTGGACTCGTGTGGGGAACAGTGATCGTATCGTTCGCCTCCACGTTGGGTGCAACACTTGCCTTTCTGATGGCGCGGTTCGTGCTACGCGACTCCATCCAGGGCAAATTCGGCGACAAACTCGCCGCCATCAACGCCGGCATTGCCAGGGACGGCCCGTTTTATTTGTTCACGCTGCGCCTGGTGCCGGCGCTTCCATTCTTCGTCATCAATCTCGTCATGGGACTCACCCCCATCAAAACGTGGACGTACTACTGGGTCAGCCAGCTCGGTATGTTCGCGGGCACCATCGTCTACGTTTATGCCGGCACCGAAATCGGCAAAATAGAATCGCTGCGCGGGATCCTCTCGCCGACGCTGATCATAGCGTTCACCCTGCTCGGGATATTCCCGTTCATTGCAAAGTGGGTGGTGAGCGCCATCAAAGCACGCAAGATCTATGCAAAGTGGCAGAAACCCGCGCGTTTCGACCGCAACGTCATCGTCATCGGCGCGGGATCGGCGGGCCTCGTCACCGCCTACATCGCGGCGGCGGTGAAAGCCAAAGTCACGCTGATCGAAAAACACCAGATGGGCGGCGACTGCCTGAATACCGGCTGCGTGCCGTCGAAAGCGCTGATCCGCTCGGCCAAATTCCTGGCGCACGCACGGCGCGCGCGGGAGTTCGGCATGAAATCGGCAACGGTAGAATTCGACTTCGCCGAAGTGATGGAGCGGGTGCAACGGGTGGTCAAGACGATCGAACCGCACGATTCCATTGCACGCTACACCGAGCTGGGCGTCGACTGCATCATGGGGGAAGCGAAAATAGCGTCGCCATGGACCGTGGAAATCACTACCGACGCCGGCAAGCGCACCCTGACGACAAAGAACATCGTGATCGCCGCCGGCGCGCGCCCTTTCCTACCGCCGATACCCGGTCTTAAGGAAATCCATCCACTCACCTCCGACACGGTCTGGGCATTGCGCACCCTGCCCGCACGGCTGGTAGTGCTCGGCGGCGGGCCGGTCGGATGCGAACTAGCGCAATGCTTCGCACGCTTCGGCTCCGCAGTGACCCAAGTCGAAATGCTGCCACGACTGATGGTGCGCGAAGACCCCGAGATTTCGGAAATGGTCATGCGGCGCTTCAGCGCCGAAGGCATCAAAGTGATGGTCGGGCACAAGGCGCAGCGGATCGTAGTCGAAAGCGGTGAAAAAATACTGATCGTCGGGCGCGCCGGGACCGAGATCAGAATTCCATTCGACGAATTACTGTGCGCGGTCGGCCGCGTCGCCAACACCGAAGGTTATGGTCTCGAAGAACTCGGCATTCCTTCGACTGCCGCGCGCACCGTGGAAATCAACGAATACCTGCAAACGCGCTATCCCAACATATATGCCTGCGGCGACGTTGCAGGACCTTATCAATTCACGCATACGGCGGCCCACATGGCGTGGCATGCGGCGGTCAATGCGCTGTTCGGCAGGTTCAGAATGTTCAAAGTCGATTATTCGGTGATTCCATGGGCAACTTACACTGAACCTGAAGTTGCACGCGTCGGCCTCAACGAGCAGGAGGCGCGTGAAAAAGGTGTTGCGCATGAAGTCGCCACGTACGCGATTGCGGATCTGGACCGCGCCATCGCCGATGAGGAAGCGCATGGCGTAGTCAAAGTCCTGACCGCCCCCGGCAGCGACAAAATTCTCGGCGCCACCATAGTCGGCGAGCACGCGGGTGATTTACTTGCCGAATTCGTGCTGGCGATGAAGCATGGACTCGGACTCAACAAGATACTCGGCACCATACATTCGTATCCGACGCTGGCGGAAGCGAACAAATACGCCGCCGGCGTCTGGAAGCGCGCGCAGGTCACGCGAGGACAACTGAGTTTTGCGCAGGCACTGAATGCGTGGGGCCGCGACGATGGCAGCCTTGCCGGTGTCATCGGCCAATTGCCGGCGCTGGCAAGCGACAAACGCCCGGCGTTTGCTTCCGCCCGCCCCGCGTCATAACCGTATTTATGATGCAGAAGCGGATTCGCATGGCGGTGCTGGGCATTGCCGCCCTCGCCTTTGCCAGTGCGGCACACGCCGACTTTGACCACACGCACGCCGCATGGACGGCGTTGCTCGCAAAACACGTCGTGCTGATCAACAATGGCGCGGCCACCCAGGTGCGCTATGCCGTGATTGCGCCGGACCGCCCGGCGCTCACATCCTATCTCGCCAGCCTGTCGGCGGTAGCAGACACGGAATTCAAAGGCTGGGACAAGCCGCGGCAAATGGCTTTCCTCGTCAACGCCTACAATGCGTTTACCGTCGAAAAAATTCTGACGCGTTATCCCGACCTGAAGTCGATACGTGATTTCGGCAGTGTATTCGGCGATCCGTGGAAAGATAAATTCTTCCGGCTGTTCGGCCGCGATTCGACGCTTGACCAGGTCGAGCACGAATGGCTGCGCAAGCCCGGGAATTACGACGAGCCGCGCGTGCATTTCGCGGTCAACTGCGCTGCGCTCGGCTGTCCATTACTGCGGTGGGAAGCGTACGTCGCGGACAAACTCGAAACGCAGCTCGAAGACCAGACGCGGCGTTTTCTGTCCGACCGCTCGCGCAACCGCTACAACGCTGACAAGAACACGCTCGAAGTGTCGAAAATATTCCTCTGGTACAAAACCGACTGGACCAGCGGTTACCGGGGAATCGGCGGTAGCGCGCAGGCCGTAACGACGACCGGGCAATTTCTCGCGCGTTATGCGCGGTTTCTTGCCGACCAACCCGCGCACCAACAGCAGATTGCCGCTGGGCGGGCGACGATCTCTTATCTGGAATACGACTGGACGCTGAACAACTTCAAACCATGAGTGCGCTGCCGGCCCTGTCCATCGTAATGCCCTGCTTGAACGAGGCCGCACGCATCGCGAAAACGCTCGAACGCCTGCAGCCGCTGCGGCAGCGCGGCGTGGAGGTCATCGTGGTGGACGGTGGCAGCAGCGACGGCAGCGCGGCGCTGGCGGCATCTCTCGCCGACCGTGTTCTCGATGCGCCGCGCGGCCGCGCCTCGCAGATGAATGCCGGCGCCGCCGTCGCGCACGGCAATGTATTGCTGTTCCTGCATGCGGACTGCACACTCCCGGCTGACGCTGACCGCGCGATTCTCGCTGGCCTTGCCGCCAGTGGAAAACAATGGGGCCGCTTCGATGTCGAGCTCGCGAGTACGCATCCGCTACTGAAGCTCGTCGCCGCCATGATGAATTTGCGCTCGCGCTGTTCGGGCATAGCGACCGGTGACCAGGGTATTTTTATGACACGCGCGCTGTTTGCAGAAATCGGCGGCTTTCCGATGATTTCACTGATGGAAGATATTGCGCTGTGCAAGAATGCGAAGTCCCGCAACGCGCCGTTATGTCTGCGCGAACGCATCGTCGTTTCGCCGCGCCGTTGGGAACAACATGGCATATGGCGCACCATCTTCCTGATGTGGCGGCTGCGCCTCGAATATTTTCTGGGCGCCGACCCGGCCCGCCTTGCGATGCGTTATAGCGCTGCAGCCCGCACACCTGAAACGCGCATACTGGTCTTCGCGCGGGCTCCCGAGCCCGGTGCGGCAAAAACACGCCTCATCCCGCTGCTCGGCGCCGCTGGCGCCGCCGCGCTGCAAAACCTTTTGCTCGAGCGCACCCTTGCCACTGCGATCGCAGCCGCCGTTGGCCGCGTCGAACTCTGGTGCGCGCCGTCGGCGCAACACCCGCTGTTAGCGGCGTGCCTGCAACGCCATGGCATCGCCGGCTTGACCCAGTGCGAAGGTGACCTGGGCGCGCGCATGCAGCACGCGGCCGCAGCTACGCTCGCAGCGGTGTCGCGCGTGCTGATCATAGGCACCGATTGCCCGGCCCTAGCGCCGGAGAATCTGCGCGATGCCAGAGCAGCACTAGAGGCAAATGATGCAGTGCTAATGCCGGCAGAAGACGGCGGCTATGTACTGCTTGGACTTAAGCGGTGGGACGCGAGCCTATTTAACGATATCGCGTGGGGCAGCGATCAGGTACTTGCCGCGACGCGCGAGCGGCTGGCGGCGCTGAACTGGCGCTGGCGCGAATTACCGCCATCATGGGATATCGACCGCCCTGCGGATTTCGCGCGTTTGCGCGCAAGCGGCCTGATCCCGGAACTTGACCGCGTGCTCGCCGCGCCGCGCTGACGGCCACGAGAGCGCGCAGGAACCCTGCTACCTCGTCTGAGTCAGATTCATCTCACCGTTCCAGTGCTGTGCTCCACGCACCTGCCCGCCGATTGGATGAAAACGTTTTCTCTTTAAAACAAAGAGATAACACTCATATGGTCAACAAATCCGTTGCCTTTTTATGAAAATCGGTAGACAATGATATGTAAGGGCTTGTTAATAAATGCTTTTAGTGCGTCGCTCCCGCCTTTTCCAATCTTAGCCTAGAGACTACCCTGCATGTCAGACTTGGCCAGCCAGCCAGCGCTCAGTCGCACTTCCCCGCAACTTCCTGTTGAGTGGTACTTCGATCCGCAGGTTTACGCGCGCGAGCAGCGCTTGCTGTTCGCGCGGGGCCCGGGCTACGTCGGCCATGAACTGCTGGTCCCCGCGGTCGGCGACTTTCATGCGCTCGAGCGTCTCGACAACGCGCAGGCGCTGGTGCGCAACGCGGGCGGGGTCGAGCTGCTCAGCAATGTCTGCCGCCATCGCCAGGCCATCATGCTCAAAGGCCGCGGCAATACGCGCAACAGCATCGTGTGCCCGATCCACCGCTGGACTTACGGGCTCGACGGCAAATTGCTCGGCGCGCCGCATTTCCCCGGCAATCCCTGTCTCGATCTTGGCAGCGCTCCCCTGCAGAACTGGAACGGGCTGCTGTTCAACAGCGAGCGCGATGTCGCGCGCGATCTCGCCAGCATGGGCGTCAAGCGCGATCTCGATTTTTCAGGCTATGTGCTCGATCGCGTACAGATCGAAGAATACCCATGCAACTGGAAGACATTCATCGAGGTCTACCTCGAGGACTATCACGTGGTGCCGTTTCATCCGGGCCTGGGCAATTTCGTGTCGATCGACGATTTGCGCTGGGAATTCGGCGATTGGTACAGCGTGCAGACCTGCGGCGTCAAAAAAAACCTCGCGCGTCCGGGCACGCCGGTTTACGAAAAATGGCATGAGGTAGTGCTGCGCTACAACGAAGGCCGCGAGCCGCCGCACGGCGCAATCTGGCTGACCTATTACCCCAACGTCATGGTGGAATGGTATCCGCACGTGCTGGTCGTCAGCAGCATAGTGCCGCGCGGACCGGATGCCTGCAGCAACGTAGTCGAGTTCTATTACCCCGAAGACATCGTGCTGTTCGAGCGCGAGTTCGTCGCCGCCGAACAGGCTGCCTATGCGGAAACCGCGGCGGAAGACGCAGAGATCATCGCGCGCATGACCGAAGGCCGGCGCGCGCTGTACAAGCAGGGCCGCAACGAAACCGGGCCCTATCAATCGCCGATGGAAGACGGCCTGCTGCACTTCCACGAGTTCCTGCGGCGCGAACTCAAAGCAGGAACGTAGGATTCAGGGTGAAGCTGCCTGCAGCACCCACTCCAGCCGAATCCCGAATCCCGAATCCTGAATCCTGATGTTCACCACCCTCATTGCAGTTTCCGAACTCGCCGCTCATGTCGACGATCCTGACTGGATCGTATTCGATTGCCGCCACGATCTCGCGGATATCCCAGCCGGGCGCCGCGCTTACGATACGGCGCATATCCCTGGCGCGCGTTTTGTGCATCTCGATGAAGATTTGTCGGGCCCCAGGACCGGCACCAACGGCCGCCACCCGCTGCCGGACCCAGAAAAATTCTGCGCGCGGCTGGCAGCACTCGGCATGCGCAACGGCATGCAGGCCGTCGCCTACGACGCATCGGGCGGATTCTTCGCCGCGCGCCTGTGGTGGATGTTGCGCTGGATGGGGCACATACAAGTTGCGGTGCTCGATGGCGGTTGGGACGCGTGGCAACAGGCGGGTTCACAAGTAACCGCACAGGTGCCAGCGATACAAACCGGCGCCTTCAATGGTGCGGTGCGCGACATTTCAATCGACACAACCTTTATTCAGGAAAATCTGGGGCTGCCGCAAATCAAGGTGATCGATGCGCGCAGCCCCGACCGCTTTCGCGGTGAAAACGAGACGCTCGACCCGGTCGGCGGCCATATCCCCGGCGCCGTGAACCGTTTTTTCAAAGCCAACCTCGCGGCTGATGGCCGATTCAAGACCGCGGCGGACCTGCGCGGCGAATATGCGCAAATGCTCGGCGAGTTACTGCCTGCCGCGGTGGTGCATCAATGCGGCTCCGGCGTCACCGCATGCCACAACCTGCTGGCTATGGAAATCGCGGGATTGGCGGGCTCCCGGCTTTATCCCGGGTCGTGGAGCGAATGGTGCAGCGACCCGCGGCGCCCGGTCGCGCGCTAACCGCTCAGACCTTTATTGTGGTTGCGCAGAATCAACCGGCTCTGCGTTGTTTGCCGGCGGTCTCCTGCGGGTAGGCAATGGTTGGGTGCTTACAGCCCGCCGGCGACTATACGCCAGAAACGGGACTTAATTACGAATGCATTGCAGCACCTGAGGGGCTACGCCCGGCGGGTGACATGACAAACGAATAGAAGCCCGCCGACCGGGCGGCGGCGCGGTTTCAGGTTTCAGCGGCGACGGTTTGCAGGAGCCGGGATTTGGCCTAGACTAATCCATGCCTTGAGTTCCAAAACGCGGCATTGCACCGCGGCAACGCGCTACCGAGGAGGTATGGCGTGAAAATCCTGATCGTTGACGACCACCCGTTGATTCGCGAAGCCCTGCGGCACGTGCTGACCGTACTCGATGCCGATATCAAGCTGATCGAAGCGCAGAATTTCGCCGACGGGCTGGCGGCGGTCGCGGACCACGCGGATCTCGACCTCATCCTGCTCGACCTCGGGCTGCCGGACATGGACGGCATCGAGGCGCTGGCGGAATTGCGCCGGCGCCATCCCGCGGCCCGGGTGGTCGTGCTGTCGGCCTCCGAGCAGCCCGCAACCGTAATGCGCGCGCTTGACGCCGGCGCCATGGGATTCATCCCCAAGACCACGTCGTCCCACTTGCTGCTCAACGCGCTGCGCCTGGTGCTGGCGGGCGGCGTCTACCTGCCGTTCGAAGTCCTGCGCCAGCATGAGGGCACGCCGGAACCGGCGCTGCGCCTTGCTGCCGCCGCCGGCCAGGGCGGAAAAATGCTGACGCCGCACGCGCTCGGCCTCACCTCGCGCCAGGCCGACGTGCTGGCGCTGATGGTGCAGGGCAAATCGAACAAGCTGATCTGCCGCGACCTCGACATCGCCGAAGGCACGGTGAAAATTCACGTCACGGCGATCCTCAAGTCGCTCAACGTGCTCAACCGCACGCAGGCCGTCATCGCAGTCGGAAAACTCGGCTTGCAGTTTCCCCCGCCGTAGCGTTCACATCGATGGCCGCCAGATTCAGCGTGCGCGGCGTGCGCATCAAATTGCGCCGCAGGAAAAGACCGGCCAAACGGCTGCCCGACGCGACATTGCAGGCGCTGATCCACGCGGAACAGATCAGCACGCTTTACCGCGTGCTGCCAACCTCGATCTCCGGCAACATGGCGGGCGCATTAATGCTGTCGGCGCTGCTGATCGGCGAGCTTCCTGCCAACGTCATCCTCGGGTGGCTCGCCTGCATCACGCTTTTTCAAAGCTGGCGCCTCGTGCTCTTTCTGCAAAGCCGCGCGGCCGGATTCAGGTTCGAGAATGTAAACCGCGCTGCCGCAATCTGGGCCGCTGGTGCGGGGCTTTCCGGCGTACTGTGGGGCGCGACGGCACTGATTTTCTTCATTTCGGGCCACCACCTTTACCAGACGGTGCTGACGATACTCGTATTCGGCATGATCGCGGCCGCCGTTCCCATGCTGGCCTCGCACCTGCCGTCGTTCTATTTGTTCGTACTGCCGACTTTGACGCCATTTATCGCGCGCAACGCGTACGAGGGGGACGTGCCGCATCTTGTTCTCAGCATCATCGCGACCGCGATCCTGCTGGGAATGATGTCGTTCGCGCGCGATTACAACCGCATGCTGACCGAATCGCTGCGCAACCGGTTCGAGAAGCAGGCGCTCGCCGACCGACTCGCCGCGCAAAACGTCGACCTCGAGCAGGCGCGCATTGCCGCGGAACAGGCCAATCGCTCGAAAACGCAGTTTTTCGCGGCCGCCAGCCACGACCTGCGCCAGCCGCTGCACGCCGTGGGACTCTTCGCATCCGCCCTTGCCGGCAAAGTTCGCGACGCGGAAGGCGCCAGGCTGGTCTCCAGCATCAACAGCTCGGTGCAAGCGCTCGAAGCGCTGTTTAACGAATTGCTCGATATCTCCAAACTCGATTCGGGAGTGATCAAGCCTGCCGTGACCAGCTTCCCGCTGGCCGAGATATTCGATCGCCTGCGCGGCGAATTCGCCACCGAGGCCGCCGACAAGGGCGTGCGGCTGACGGTTTCCGCCGAATCGCACATCGTGGCCAGCGACGCAGTGCTGCTCGAACGCATTCTGCGCAACCTGATCAGCAACGCCGTACGCTATACGCCCGTTGGCGAGGTGGCTGTCACTACCACGCCTGACGGCGGCATGCTGCGCATCGAAGTGCGCGATACCGGCATCGGCATCCGCGCCGAGGACCGGGAGCGCATCTTCGAAGAATTCCTCCAGATCGGCAATCCGGGGCGCACCAGCAAGAAGGGCCTGGGCCTCGGGCTCTCCATCGTGCAGCGCCTGTGCGGACTGCTCGGCTACCGGATCCACCTCGAGTCCGAGCCGGGCGAAGGCGCCGCTTTCAGCTTCGAAGTGCCGATTGCCGGTGTAGCGCAGCCGCGCGAAGACGCGGCCCGCGCCGCATTGCCCGCGCACGCCGACTTGGCGGGGAAACTGGTCGTGGTCATCGACGACGAAAGCGCCATCGTCGACGGCATGCGGGTGCTGCTGACGGGCTGGGGCGCCGAGGTCATCGGCTCGGCCACCGGCAATGACGTGGTCGCCGCCGTGCACGCGGCCGGCAAGCTGCCGGCACTTTTGATCATAGACCACCGCCTGGCCAGCGGTGAAAACGGCATCGAGGTCGCGCAGCGCATACGCCGGGAACTCGATCCGGAGATCCCGGGCATTCTCGTCACCGGCAGCATTTCGCCCGACCTCGACCGGCTTGCGCGCGCGGCGAACCTCGAATTCCTGCTCAAACCGGTCATGGCGGACCAGCTACGCAGCAGCATTGCCGCGATACCGGGCCTGAAGGCGCCGGGCGTATCTCAATGCACTGGCTTGCCGACCTAATCCTGATAGCGCATTGCGGGTTCGTCCTGTTCATCATCGGCGGATTGCTGTTGACCTGGACAGGTGCGCTCGCCGGCTGGCGCTGGGTAAGAAACTTCAGGTTTCGCATCGCCCACCTTGCCGCCATCGTTTTCGTCGCAGCGGAAGCGCTGCTGGGTGTGGTATGTCCGCTCACCGCGCTCGAAGATGCGCTGCGCGATGCGCCGGCCGCGGAGAGTTTCGTCGGGCGCGGGCTCCATCGTCTGCTCTATTACAGCTTTCCGGAATGGATGTTCACGACCGCGTACCTGGCGTTCGCGCTGGCAGTCGCGGCAACGTGGTGGCTCGTGCGGCCGCAACGCACATAAAAAAAGGGGCGCCGCGGCGCCCCTTGTCTTATCTCATCAGGCGATCAGGCCAGCATGTCGGCCCAGATATTCTTCGACCACGACATGGCGTACGCGCCTTCCAGTTCATTCGCCTTGTCCGACAACCCGCCTGCGCCCTTGACCGGCAACATCGTCTTGTCAGTCGCATCGTAGGTATGCACCGACGCGACGTGCACCACGTTCTTGTCATCGATAAAGCTGTAGCAGGTGTTGATCATCACCGGCTGCGGATTGACCGGCTCGTTCTTGATCAGCGCGATGACGGCCGCCGCGCACACCTTGGCATGCTGGTTCGCCATGTGTCCCGACTTCGGCATCACCTGCGCCGCCAGGGTGGCGTCGCCCAGCACGTGCACGCCCGGCACCTTGACCGATTCCATCGTCAGCCAGTTCACGCCACACCAGCGGTTGTTCGCGGTGATGAGCCCGGTCGACTGCGCGATATTGCCCGCGCGGTGCGGCGGCACCACGTTCAACACATCCGCCTTGACGTTGCCGAACTGCAGCTTGGCGGTCAGCGTCCCCGCATCGACGTCCTCGAGTTCGCTGTTCGGGCGGTACTCGACGATACCTTTGTACGCCCCGTTCCACGCCGCCATGAACAGGCCTTTTTTCGAAACCACGTCTTCGTTGGCGTCGAGAATGAGCACTTTCGATTTCGGTTTGGCTGTCTTGAAGTAATGCGCAACCTGGCACGCACGCTCATACGGCCCCGGCGGGCAGCGGTACGGCGCTTTCGGAATATGGAGCGCGTAAACGCCGCCATCGGGCATCGCTTCGAGCTGTTTACGCAACGCAACGGTCTGCGCACCCGCCTTCCACGCATGCAATACGCGGCCCTGCGCCTCCGCGCTCTTGAGTCCCGGCAGCGTGTCGTACTGGAAGTCGATGCCCGGCGCCACGATCAGGCGGTCGTAACCCAGTGTTGCACCCGAGGCGAGCCGCACTTCGCGCTTGACCGGGTCCACCGAAACTGCTTCATCGCGCACCCTGTTGACGCCGTATTTCCCGAGCCCGCCGTAGCCGACCGTGATATCAGCGAGCGTCTTGCTGCCGCCCAGCACGAGGTTGGAGAGCGGACACGAAATGAACTGGCCTTCGCGCTCAATCAGGGTGACTTCGATATTGGGCGACCACATGCGTATATATTTCGCCGCCGTCGCGCCCGAGTAGCCGGCGCCGATTACCACGACGCGGCCGACTGACGGCCCGCTGCCGGCGCCAGCGCACCCGGCAACCGCCGCCACACCCGCGCCTGCCGACATCCATTTGACGAATTCGCGTCGATTGAGTGACATGGTCATCTCCTATTTCTTCTGCGCCGCGAAATACACGGCGAGTTGCTCGATCTGGGCATCGCTGAAACCCTTGGCGAGCTGGTGCATGATGGTGGCGGGACGTTTGCCGGCCTTGAAGTCCTGCATCTGCTGTACGAAATAGCCCTTGTCGGTGCCGGCCAGCCCCGGTACCGAGCCGACGCTGCGGCCATCGGTGCCGTGGCAGTTCGCGCACGTCGCAGCAGCGCCGCGCGTCGCCGCGTCCTGCGCGTGAGCGGCAGCCGGCCATATGGGCGCAGCGGCCAGCAGCAGCGCCGCAAAACCCGAACGGAATATGAATTTCATGCACTTCCTCCTTACAGGGTTAACCCGTTGCGATTGATTATAGCCACCGCGCATGCGGCCGCTTAAATCGAATCGTTATATTGTTATTGTCAGCGTTCCGCTGCGCGCTGCAGGGGAACGCCGCAAAGCATCAGGTGACGCTTGCCACTTCCTCGTCGAACCCCAGATGAACCTTGTCGTTAGCGTCGACATCGACCGTGACCTTGCCGCCGTTCGCCAAACGGCCAAACAGCAGCTCGTCGGCAAGCGCGGTGCGTATGGTGTCCTGGATCAGGCGCGCCATCGGGCGCGCGCCCATCTGCGGATCGAAACCCTTCTTCGCGAGATGGGCTTTGAGTGCCGCCGTAAACGTGGCTTCGACCTTCTTCTCCTGCAACTGCTCTTCAAGCTGCATGAGGAATTTGTCGACCACGCGCATGATGATGTCGCGGTCGAGGGCCGAAAACGAAATGATCGCGTCGAGCCGGTTGCGGAACTCAGGCGTGAACATGCGCTTGATTTCCACCATCTCGTCGCCGGCCTGGGTCGACGTCGTGAAACCCATCGAGGTTTTCGACAGTTCGGCGGCGCCGGCATTGGTCGTCATGATGATCATCACGTGGCGGAAATCCGCCTTGCGGCCGTTGTTGTCGGTCAGCGTGCCGTGATCCATCACCTGCAGCAGAATATTGTAAACGTCCGGGTGCGCTTTTTCGATTTCGTCGAG
>CAMBSS010000109.1 GCA_945870465.1 Bordetella parapertussis
TGATTTCGAGATGGATTGGACTAGAATTCCGCTGCAAGTGGCGGTTGGCGCGCGCGGTTGCCGCTGATCGCAACCCCGCACGGCAATAGCTGTTGCTTTCCCGGTTCAACTTGCTAAAAAGGGATGTGGTCATGCGAATGTCAATATTCGGGGTTGGTGCGCTGGTATCTCTTGCAATTCTGCCCACCGCAATGGCACAAACCTGGCCGGCTAAAACGGTGCGCATCGTGGTGCCGCATACCGCGGCAGCGCCATTCGATGGCGAGTTGCGCGCCTTTGCACAGGCTCTGACACAGACTTTCGGGCAGCCATTTGTTCTTGAGAATCGCGATGGCGCGGACGGCGCGATCGGCGCCGAGGCGTGTGCCAGATCACCGGCCGACGGCCATACTCTCTGCGCAACCACTTCGTCGGTCGTGTCGCTGAACCCCGTCGTCTACGCCAAGTTGCCTTACGACCCGATCCGCGATTTCTCGCCGATTGTGCATGTGGGCGTGCTCAATAGTGCCGTCATCGCGCACCCGTCCCTGCCCGCCAATTCGTTTCGCGAACTGATGCAGTTGGCCCGTGACAAGCCGGATAGCATCACTTTCGGCACCATGGGTAACACCAGCTTTGGCACCTTGTTGTTGGGGTGGCTGAAAGCCAAAAACGGTGTCGCGCTCTACGGGGTGCCGTACAAGAATGCCACGCAGAGCATGACCGGTGTGGTCGGCGGCGAGGTGCAGGTCACCACCTATGCGCTGGGCCAGATCGTTCCCATGGTGAAATCGGGCAAGTTAAAGGCGCTTGCCGTGATCGGCAAGCGTTCGGGCTTCCTTCCCGATGTGCCGACACTCGCGGAGGAAGGCCTGGATATGCCGGTGCCGCGCAACTGGATCGGCATGTTTGCGCCGACCGGCGTGTCGAAAGATGTCATCGGCAAGGTCAACGGCGAAGTGGCCAAAGTGATCGCCTCACCCGGGTTCAAGGAAAAATTCATGATGGCGCGAGGCGTGGAGGCGGACGAATTTACCGGGCAATCGGCGGAAAATTTTGCCGCGTTTCTGAAAAGGGATCGCGAGGAATACGCGCAGATCGTTGCGACGATCGGTTTGGCGAAACGTTGAGAATGTCGTCGCGACGCCGGTGAAGTTTTCTCCGGATTGCGCGGGATCCGCCGCACAAACAGTGCGAATGCAATCGATAGGCTCCGGAAGCCCGGCCGAATTTTTGTTGAACAATGCCGCGGATTACAAGCGCGTGGTCGGCGTGGTGGAAAAACTTGGCATTGACCCCGAAAGCATTCCGCATGGAGCTATCGGGGCGTGTGAAGAGTACTTTTCTGCGCGGCGAGCTGGTGTATGACGCCGGCACAACCATCGGCCAGGCGCGCGGGCAGTATCTGCACAGGCCTGGCACTGCATGAGTCTCAATCATTGCCGGTGCGCGCCTGCGGTTCACCGGCCGCCGAGTAGCTGTAGCCCAGAGTGCTCATCGCATTGCTAACGTCTGTTCTACCGAAATCGCGTCCCTGGTAGAAAAGCGGAGAGGAGTGCTCGTCATCGAGAGCGGCAATTACTGCAGAAGTATCGAGAACACCGACAGCAAGCCTCATCAAGTCGGCAGCCCGTTATCGTCATAGCCGAGAATTTCGTCGGCATTGCGGCGATCAAGGTCCGGGAGGGCGCGAAATTGCACCAGCAATGCTTCGATGCTATTCGCCTCAGCGCGTGTCCGGCCAGCGCGCTGCGCACGTGCTGCCTCCAGTAGCACTAACGCTTCTTTGTTCATTGAACGTTGGTTGCCCAAAACCTCTTGCGTGATCCTGGCCTTGAGCCCATCAGGCATCTGCTTTATCGGCACGTTTGCCGGCATGCCGCCTCCAGGAGATATCTAAAGGATACCGTTGAGTTACCGTATGCTTTTTCTTGCCTCAAGTGCTATATCGATTGCGCCAGTGTGGCTACAGGGGCGTCTGGTACCCGTCGCACAGCGAGCTGGCACAGTGGATGAACGATAACAAGCTCGACGCCATCCCCTATTCGCAACGCTTTGACGCCTAGGCCTCATTCATGTCCGAGTTCATCGCCGAACCCGAATTGGCCCGAAGTTCGGGATCGAGTCGCCGCCTTCCTAGCCGCCGACAGCGCGCGTAACGCCCGCGCGGTGAAAGTCGCGGGCACCAAGGCCGAATGAGCAGCGCCCCCGCCACGGTTTATAGCGATTACTATAAGGCGGAAATGTTGGTGCGTTAACGCGGAATTCAACGATGTCTTTGCGCAAGGATTAGTCCAGTGAATACGATCATTCGTCGCGTCGGAAAAGCAATCGCCTTGCTTGGCATGCTTGGTGCCGCAGGAACGCAGGCGCAGACTGTCTGGCCGCAAAAAGCAGTCAGGATCATAGTTCCTTCAAGCCCGGGCGGCGCGGCCGACGTGCTGGCGCGGCGAGTCACCCACCAGCTCGAAGAAGATCTGAAGCAGTCTTTCGTCGTGGAGAACATTGCGGGCGGGGGCGCGTTGATCGGCACGCAGGCGATGGTGCGGGCCCCGGCCGATGGCTATACGCTGCTGGTGCACGGCGTCGGCGGGCACGTCGTGCCATCGGCGGAGAATCCGAACGCGCTCGACCCGGCCAAGGATTTCACGCACATCGCCTATTTCGGCGGTGTTCCGGTGGTGTTCGCGGTGAACCCATCGGTGCCGGCAACCGACATCAAGTCGCTCATCGCTTACGCCAATTCCCAGCAAAGCGGGATCAGCTGGGGATCGCCCGGCCTGGGCACACGCAGCCATATTGTGGGTGAGCAACTGCGCGAAACCACCGGCGCGAAGATGGTGCACATTCCGTACAAAGGCGCCAATCAGGCCATCGCGGACCTGCTGGGTAACCGCCTCTCCGCTGCAGGCATGACGCTCAGTTCCGCCAGGCCAATGCTGGAGGCCAGGAAATTCAGGCCCATTGCGATCAGCTCCTTCCGTCGCGTGCCTGCCTTTCCCGACGTGCCCACGTTCGCCGAAGCCGGCTACCCGAAGCTCACCGGATCTTCATGGTTCGGCGTGTCGGGCCCGCCGGGGCTCCCCCCAGCATTGACTGAGAGGATCAACGCCACCATGAACCGCGCCCTGTCGGCGCCGGAGGTGAAGAAGGCGTTCGCCGACGGCAACTTCGAGACCGCCACCATGAGCTCGGCAGAATTCACCAGGTTCTTCCTCGCCGAGATTGCCATCCTCGCGCCTTATCTGAAATGAACCGACACACAGGAGCGACCATGCAACAACCGGTCTCAACGGACGAAAGCGCCACACCCGACACGCCGGAGACATCCGTGCGGACATTCAAGTACACCTTGCCTGATGAGAACAGGCCAAAGCGCCTGGTCGGCCTCGCGCGCAGCGACATCATGTTCTGTGCCGTGCAGGTGATCCGGGAGGGCGGGGAGAATAACCTGCACGCCCATACCGGCATGGACGGACTGTGGTTCGTCTTGAAAGGCCGCGCGCGGTTCTACGGAAAGGGGCACGAGCTGATTGGCGAATTCGGCCCGCACGAAGGCGTATTCGTGCCGCGCAACGTACCTTATTGGTTCGAGAGCGTCGGACCCGAGACGCTGGAGATCCTTCAGGCCGAATCGATTGACCGGCGCGGGCCGAACAAACGCATCGACTACGAGCCGGCCAAATCATCCCGCACTCAACCACGGACGATGCCATGAGCAATGGCACCAACACCGCGAGCAAATCCCGCGTGCGCACGCAGAACAAGCTGCTCGTTTCGACCGGGCCCGGCACGGCAATGGGCGATCTGTTCCGCCGCTACTGGCTGCCGGCGCTGATGTCAGAGGAACTCGCGGAGCCAGACGGCGAGCCGGTGCGGGTGCAGCTCCTGTCGGAGCGCCTGCTTGCGTTTCGCGATACTGCCGGCGCGTTGGGCCTCATCGGTGAGGCCTGCGCGCACCGCGGCGCATCCCTCTGGTATGGCCGCAATGAGGAAGGCGGCATTCGTTGCCCTTATCACGGCTGGAAGTACGACGTCACCGGGCAGTGCCTGGAAATACCTTCCGATCCTGGCGAAGCGAGCTACAGCAGGAAGATCAAGCTGACCTCCTATCCACTGGTCGAACGCGGCGGCGTGTTGTGGACCTATATGGGACCGCCCCAACTGCAGCCGCCGCTGCCGGAATTCGAGTTCGCGCTGGTTGAGCCTGAGCAACGCTACCTCTCCAAACGCCTGCAGGAGTGCAACTACCTGCAGGCCATGGAGGGCGGCATTGACTCCAGCCATGTCGGTTTTCTGCACAGCGGCTCGGTCGAGACCGACCCGCTTTCCAAAAGCGCGCTGGACGGCAACCGCTACACTTTGACGGACCACCAGGTGAAATTCGAAGTAGTGGAGTCCCCGGGAGGTCTGTACATCGGGGCGCGACGCAAAGCCGACCATGGCAACTTCTACTGGCGCGTCACGCAGTGGGTGATGCCCTGCTTCACCAACATCCCGCCGCGCGGGGAAAATCCGACGCGCGGACATTTCTGGGTGCCCATAGACGATGAACACTGCTGGGCATGGAACTATGACTACCATCCGCTGCGCGCGCTGACCGAACCCGAGCTCGAAGCGATGAAAGACGGCGCGGGGGTGCACACCGAGCTTATTCCCGGCACCTATATCCCGGTACGCAACCATCGCAACAACTACATGATGGACCGCAAGGCGCAGAAAGCGCGCATTACGTACAGCGGCATCATTGGCGTAGCCAATCAGGACTGCGCCATGCAGGAGAGTATTGGACCGATTGCCGATCACACCATAGAACATCTTGTTCCCACCGACCGCGGCGTTGTGATGGCGCGCCAGAGCCTGCTCAAAGCAGCAGAGGTCGTGAAGCACGGCGGTCAGCCGCCGGGCGTGGATCCCGCCACGCATCGCGTGCGCTCGGTAGCGATGGTGCTGCCACCCGAGGTGTCGTTTCAGGATGCGATGAAGGACGGCATGCTCGCCCGCGAGGGTGTTCCGCTGGTGACCGTGTGAAATTCAAGTGACGCAGAAAACTCTGGCATCATCCTGTTGCCCCGCGAAATCCTATAAAGGAATGGAATGATTATTGATTGCCACGGTCACGTCAGCGCGCCGGCTGAGCTGTGGGCCTATAAAGCACTGATACTTTCGCACCGTGGACTTCACGGCAAGGGAAAGGTCAACGTCAGCGACGACGAGATTCGCGCCGCCGCCAACAAGAAGGAAATGGCCCCGGTCGGACACCTCGACATGCTGAAAAAGCTGGGAACGGACAAGCAGTTGCTCTCACCGCGTCCGTTTCAGATGATGCATAGTGCCAAGCCCGAAATCGTGGTGCACTGGTTCACCGAAGAAACCAACAACATTATTCACCGGCAGACGCAGCTGTTCCCGGGGCAGTTCGTGGGTATCGGGGGCTTGCCGCAGGCGGCAGGTGAGCCGATCGAGCGCGTGCTTCCCGAGCTTGAGCGCTGTGTGAAACAACTCGGATTCAAGGGTTGTCTATTGAATCCCGATCCTTACGAAAACAGCGGCACCCAGCCGCCAGCGATGGGCGACCGCTACTGGTACCCACTTTATGAGAAGCTGTGCGAACTGGACGTGCCCGCGCACATCCATGCCACGGGATCATGGGCCAGCCGACAGCCCTACACGCTCAATTTCATCAACGAGGAGACCACCGCGGTCTACGGGCTGGTCAGCTCCAGCGTGCTCAAGGACTTCCCCACCCTGAAAATTGTCATCTCGCATGGCGGCGGCGCAATCCCCTACCAGATCGGACGCTTCCAATCGAGCACCATCATGCACAGCGGGCCCGGCGAGCGCTTTCTCGACGGCGTTCGCAAGCTCTACTACGACACTGTGCTTTACTCGGAGGGCGCGCTGCGCCTGCTGATCGAGACCGTGGGAGCGGATCGCTGCCTGTTCGGCGCGGAGTGCCCGGGCGTCGGCTCGTCGGTCAATCCGGATACAGGACGCACTTTCGACGACATCCGGCCGACCATCGAATCGTTCGACTGGCTGAGCAAGGAGCAGAAACACTCGATCTTCGAGGGCAACGCGCGAAAGCTGTTCAAGATTCCCGCGTGAATCTGCATTAGATCGCCGCCTCCGGCGTGCTCAGAGAAATGCCGAGTTGCGCGCGCCGGCGCAGCCACGCAGACGAGCGGTAGCGTGGATCGCCCGTCGCCTGAAGCAAACGCTCCAGTATGCGCAACACAGTCGCCGCGCCGAGGCGGTCACCCCAGGCGAGCGGACCCAGCGGATATCCCAGTCCCAGTATTACCGCACGGTCGATGTCCTCGGGCGTGGCGATTCCCTGCTGAGCAATGTCGCAGCCGATGTTGACAATCACGGCCAGCACGCGCTGCGCCACCAACCCGCAGCTGTCTCGCACCACGCTCACGCGCACCCCGTCTGCGGCGAGCATGCCGTGTGCCTGGTCACGCACCGCGGCACGAGTCAGCGGTGAAAGCATCAGTGTCCGATGCCGGTCATTGGGAAACAGAAGGTCCAGTGCCACGGTACGCGCGGGATCCAGCTGCTGTTGCACGCAGCAATGCGTCACGTCTTCTCCCAGTGGCGTTACCACGCACAGCGCATTCGCGCCCGGGCGCTCGCCTTTTTCCAGTTCCGTGCCGAGGGAGCGCAACAGGTCCACAGCCGCCTCCCCGAGTACAGGCTCCGCACGGCTCACCCACACCGACGCTGGCCGCGCCGTCGGTGGCGCGACAGCGGGCGGCTTCACCGCCTGGCCCTGTTCGTAACGGTAGAAGCCCTCGCCGCTCTTACGCCCCAACAGCCCTGCCGCCCGGCGCTGAGCCGCCAGCACCGAAGGGCGGAAGCGCGGCTCCTCGTAATACTGGTGATAGATCGATTCCATCACCGGATGCGAGACATCCAGCCCTATCAGGTCGAAAAGCTCGAAAGGTCCGAGGCGGAATCCTGCCTGCCCCCGCAGGATGTCGTCGATCACGGCGTGCCCGGCAATATTCTCCCCCAGCAGCCGCAGAGCCTCGGTGCCGTAACCGCGGCCGGCATGATTCACGATGAAGCCCGGCGTGTCTTTCGCGCGAACCGCCGTGTGTCCCATGCGTCTGCCCAGCGCAAGCAGCGCCTCGCTCACGGCGGGATCGGTGCGCAGGCCATCGATCACTTCCACCAGTTTCATAAGCGGAACGGGATTGAAGAAGTGGAAGCCCGCGACGCGTTGCGGGCGCAAGCAGACCGAGGCGATCGCCGTCACGGAGAGAGACGAGGTGTTGGTGGCAATCACGCAGTCGCCATCCAGCTCCTTTTCGAGGTCGCGCATCAGCGCCTGTTTGGCAGCCAGGTCTTCGACGATGGCCTCGATTACCACCTGCGCGCCTGCGAGCGCAGAAAGACTTTCGGCCATGGTGATGCGGTCAATCGCCTGTGCGCGCGCAGCGCCGGAGATGCGGCCTTTGGCTTGGAGCCCCGCGAGCGTGTTGTCAACAGCCGCGCGCGCGCGCGCCGCAGCACCCGACTGAGCGTCGAAGAGGCGCACATCGAGGCCGGCTTGCGCCGCGATTTGCGCAATGCCGCGGCCCATCACGCCGGCGCCGACCACGGCGAGCGTGAACCGCGCGGCATTCGGATCGAAGCTCACCGCATTAATCCGGTATGACCGCGGTGGCCTCGATCTCGACCTTGGCGCGATCTTCCATCAGGGCGGAGACTTCCACTGCCGTCATCGCTGCGTTGAAGCAGCCAATCAGCTCCCGGAATGCTGCGCCGATTTTCTTCTGCCCCGCGAGGTATTCGCGCTTGTCGGTAACGTACCAGGTCATGCGCACGATATGTTCGGGCCGGGCGCCCGCCTCAGCGAGCACAGCAATAACATTTTCAAGAGCCTGGCGCGCCTGCCCCGCGAGGTCATCGGTGTGAAAGCGGCCTTCGGCATCCCATCCGATCATGCCGGCAACGAACACCATGCGGCCATTGGCCGTCACACCGTTCGCGTAGCCCTTCGGGCGCGGCCAGCCGGCAGGAAGCAGTACTTTCATGCAACTTCTCCAGTAGTGAAAGCCGCGCTCACGCGGCGGAACCGCGCAGCCTGAATCGCTGCAGCTTCCCGGTTTCGGTCCGCGGCAATTGGGCCGTGAACTCCAGGGCGCGCGGATATTTATAGGGTGCGATGCTGCTCTTGGCAAAATCCTGCAGGGCCTTCGCCAGCACCTCCGAAGGAGCGTGGCCTTCGCGCAACACCACGAACGCCTTGACGATCTGACCGCGCGCTTCATCGGGGACGCCGATCACCGCGCATTCGGCCACCGCCGGATGCGCGAGCAGCGAGTCCTCCACTTCCGCGGCCGCAATGTTATAACCGGCGGAGATGATCAGGTCGTCGGTGCGCGACTGAAAATGGAAGTAGCCTTGCGCGTCCATCACGTAAGCATCGCCGGTGTAATTCCAGCCGCCGCGCACGTAATTGGCCTGGCGCGCGTCGTCGAGGTAACGGCATCCCGTCGGTCCCTTGACCGCGAGCATGCCCAGTGTGCCCGGCGCCATGAGCTGGCCGTCTTCGCTCATCACGCAAGCCTGGTAACCCGGGACCGTGATCCCGGTCGCCCCGGGGCGCGCTGTCACCTCATCGGCCGAAACAAAAATGTGCAGCAATTCAGTGGAGCCGATGCCGTCGATCAACTCGATGCCGGTGTGTTCCTTCCACAACGCGCGGTTCGCGGCCGGCAACACCTCGCCCGCCGAGACGCACTTGCGCAGCGTACCCCCATGCGGCTTCGAGAGTCGCAGCCGCCCGGCGTCGGCGGCCATTGCACGATACGAGGTCGGCGCGGTAAACAGTACCGTGGCACCGAACCGGGGTATCGCCTCGAGCAGCATGGGAGGGCTGGCTTTCTCGAGCAGTACCGTGGATGCACCGATACTCATCGGAAACAACACCAGCCCGCCCAGCCCGAAGGTGAAAGCAAGCGGCGGACTGCCCATGAAAATATCTTCCGGCTCTGCCTTCAGAACGTGCCGCGGCCAGCAGGCGCAGATCGCCATCACGTCGCGGTGAAAATGCATGGTGGCCTTGGGGGATCCGGTGGTGCCAGAGGTAAACGCGAGTATGCAGGTGTCCTCCGCAAAGGTCTTTACGTTCTCGAAGGCGGCCGGATGCCGCGTCATGGCAGCCTCAAGGCCGCCGGGACTGTCGTCGTGAAAGTAGCCGATGCGGCGCAGAACTGCGCATTGCGCGGCAGCCGTGCGCAACTCCGCGGCCAGCGAGTGGTCGCACAGCGCGTGGCTCACCTGCGCCTTGTCGATGATCTCGCGCAATTCCTTGGCACGCAACAGCGGCATGGTGGCCACAGCGATGCCGCCCGCCTTCATCACGGCAAACCAGCACGCCGCGAGCATCGGGTTGTTGGGCGCGCGCAGAAGCACGCGGTTGCCCGGCACCAGGCCCATGTCGCGCACCAGCACATGGGCGATGCGGTTGGATTTTTCCTGCAGCTCGGCGTAAGTCCAGCGCAGTCCGCCGGGCGCCTGCAAACACAGACGCGCGCCCTCACCTGAGGACACGCGCCGGTCGAGCAGCTCGGTTGCGCAGTTCAATATCGGCGGAAACTCGAGCTCGGGCAGATCGAAAAGAAACTCGGGCTGCATGTGCGCCGGCGGCAGGCGTTCGAACGCAAAAGTATCTACGTGCGCGGTAGTCTTCATGGCAGTGCCTCCGGTGGGACCTTTGCTTCAGTCATAGCGCTTGGCGCCCGGTGCTCCTTCAGCAGCTCGCGCGCGATGATGAGCTGCTGCACTTCGCTGGCGCCCTCATAAATACGCAGCGCGCGAATCTCCCGGTACAAGCGTTCGACCGGCTGCCCGCTCACCACCCCGAGGCCGCCCCAGATCTGCAACGCTGCGTCGATGACCTGTTGCGCGCCCTCGGTCGCGCACAGCTTCGCCATGGCGGCCTCGCGGGTCACCGCGTGGCCCTGGTCACGCATCCAGGCCGCGCGGTAGGTGAGCAGCGCCGCGCTGTCGACGGTGGTGGCCATCTGCGCCAGCTTCGCCTGGGTGAGCTGAAAGTCGGCCAGCGTCTGGTTGAACATCCTGCGTGACGCCGCGCGCTGCAGGCCTTCGTCAAGCGCGCGCCGGGCAAAACCGAGCGCCGCCGCCGCCACCGAGGTGCGAAAAACATCCAGCGTGCGCATGGCGATCTTGAAGCCTTCGCCGGGCGCGCCGATGAGATTGGCGGCCGGCACACGACAGTTTTCGAAGCGCAGGCGCGCCAGCGGATGCGGGGCGATCACCTCGATGCGCTCGGCGATTTCGAACCCCGGTGTGCCCGACTCGACGATGAAGGCGGAAATGCCGCGTGCGCCGGGTGCCTCGCCGGAGCGTGCAAACACCACGTAGAAATCGGCAATGCCCCCGTTGGAGATCCAGGTCTTCTCGCCATCGAGCACATAGCCTCTACCGTCCAGGCGTGCAGCGCATTGCAGCGCGGCCACGTCGGAGCCTGCCTCGGGTTCCGACAGTGCAAAGGCGGCGATGGCATCACCGCGCGCCACCTTTGGAAGCCAGGCGGCTTTTTGTACCGCGCTGCCCTGCAGGCAGAGCGCGCCCGATCCGAGTCCCTGCATGGCAAAGGCGAAGTCGGCCAGGCCGGAATGACGCGCAAGCGTCTCGCGTATCAAACAGATGGCGCGGGTGTCGATGGACTCCTGCGAGCCGCCGTAGTCGGTACCGGCCACTGCGTGACGGAGCCAACCGCCATCGCCGAGCAGCCGCACCAGAGTGCGGCAACGGGCGTCCACATCGCCGTCGTGATCGTCCGCGATATGGTTGGTCGCCCAGGCGTCAAGCGCGTGCTCAAGCTCGCGATGGCGCGGCTCAAGAAACGGCCAGTCCAGATAACGCTTGTCGCTCATGCGGGCGTCAATCCCCTTCGAACGCCGGGGTGCGCTTGGCGACGAAGGCGTGATAGGCACGGGCGAAGTCGCCTGTGGTCATGCACAGCGCCTGCGCCTGGGCTTCTGCTTCTATGGCCTGGTCGATCCCCATATTCCATTCCTGGTGCAGCATGGTCTTGGTGATGCCGTGCGCGAAGGTGGGGCCGTGCGCCAGCTCGCGCGCCAGCGCCGCCGCATCCGCGAGCACGCGCTCGGGCTCGGCCAGCCGGTTGAGGAAGCCCCATTGCAGCGCTTCCTCGCCACCCAGGAAGCGCCCGGTATAAAGCAGTTCGCTGGCGCGGCCCTGCCCGATGATGCGTGGCAGCATGGCGCAGGCGCCCATGTCGCAGCCCGCCAGTCCCACGCGGTTGAACAGGAACGCCGTCTTGCTGCGTGCCGTGCCCAAACGCAGGTCGGATGCCATCGCCACGATGGCGCCCGCACCGGCGCACACCCCGTCGATCGCCGCGACAATGGGTTGCGGGCAGGCGCGCATGGCCTTTACCAAATCCCCCGTCATGCGCGTGAACATCAGCAGTTCGGGCGCCGCGAGGCCGACCAGCGGGCCGATGATCTCGTGCACATCCCCCCCTGAGCAGAAGTTGCCGCCGGCGCCGCAAATGACCACGGCCTTCACGTCCTGCGCGTAGCGCAGATCGCGGAACAGATCGCGCAACTCGGCGTAAGAGTCAAAAGAGAGCGGGTTCTTGCGTTCGGGGCGGTTGAGCGTGATGGTGCCAACCCGCTCGAACACCGCCCAGCCGAAATGCAGCGCGGCATAACCCGCGAGGTCGGTGCGGTTCGCCGCGGCCAGCGCCGGGTCCAGCGCGGATGTGTCGGATGAAGGGCTCATGGTTCCTCGCTGTCGATGTTGGCCTGCGCCTGCCGCGCCGCCATGTTGGCGCGAATGGCTCCCAGTAGTCCGTAGAACGCCTTGCGCTCAGTAAGTCGCATGTCGGAAAAAAATTCAATTACCCAGGTCTCGTGCTCCGCGGCGATACGCTCGAAGACGCGCCTGCCCTCGCCGGTCAAGCACAGCAGGAAGGAGCGCCGATCATCAGGGGAGGGTCCACGCACCACCAGTCCGTCTTTTTCGAGCTCGTCGGTGAGGCCGGTTACGCTCCCCCCGGTGACCATGAGATTGCGCGACAACGCGTTCATGCGCAGACCCTTCGGATGGCGGTGCAACTGCGCTAGATAGTCGAACCGGGACAAGGTCATGCCAAAGCGCGTGCGCAGGCGCTTGCGAATTTCGTTCTCGATCTGGGTGCTGCACGACAGCAGACGCAACCACACCCTGAGCGCCATATGGTCGTCTGAGCCGGCGCGCGCTTCAAGCCCGATACTGTGCTCGTTCAACGGCGGCACCAGCTTTAGAGTCGAGGGCGCGCGCTTCACATGACCTCCCCACCCGAGATGGAAAGCGACTGTCCGGTGACCGCCACCGCCCCGGGCAAGCACAGCCACAGCACGGCATCCGCCACCTCATCGGGCTGCACCAGGCGGCCCTGAGGATTGGCCGAAGCAAACTTCGCGCGCGTATCCTCTGCACTGCGACCGGTGCGCGCCGCTACGCTGGCGATGCTCTCGCGCAGCAACTCGGTATCGGTATAGCCGGGGCATACAGCATTGACGGTGACGCCCTTGCCGGCCGTCTCCAATGCCAGCGAGCGCGTAAGTCCCACCACGCCGTGCTTCGAGGCGGCGTACGCCGATGCGTAGGCATAGCCCTTCAGCCCGGCTGTGCTGGCGACATTGACGATCCTGCCCCAACCTTGTTCGAGCATGTCAGCCAGCACCTCCTGCGCACACAGAAAGCTACCCGTCAAGTTGACCGCGAGCATGCGCTGCCACAAATCGAGCGTCGTCCTCGCGAACGGCGCGCTTTCCGCCTGTCCCGCGTTATTAATCAGGATAGCGACGCGGCCGCTGCGCGCCCGTGCCTGGGCGAATGCGCGCGGCACAGACACGGCATCCGCGACATCGAGCGTCACGATCTGATGCGAAGCAGCGGCGCAGCGAGGCAACTTGTCCGCGACTGTCTGCAACGCATCCGGGTGCCTGCCCATGAGTGTGAGCTGCGCGCCTTGCGCGGCAAGCGCGCGGGCAATCGCCGCACCGATGCCTCGCGCGGCGCCGGTGACTACCGCATGCCGGCCCTGAAGCGGGGCGCGGGGCTCAGCCATCACACCCCCAGCGCGTTGTTGGCCTGCACCAGCGCGGATTGGCCGCCCGCCTGGGCGCTCATGGAGCGCTCGCGCTCCAGGTTGCGCTCGAGCTGGCTCTTGGCGGCGCGGTACTGTACCGGCCAATCCACGTCCAGGTAGCCGATCTTCGCGGCTTCCATCAATGTCCAGGCAGGATTGGCCAGATGCGGGCGCGCCACGGCGCACAGGTCGGCGCGGCCCGCTGCAATGATGCTGTTCACGTGGTCGGCCTCGCTTATCGCGCCCACGGCGATGGTGGCTATGCCCGCTTCGTTGCGGATTCGATCGGCAAAGGGAGTCTGGAACATGCGCCCGTAGACCGGCTTTTCGCGCTTGCTCACCTGTCCGGAGGAGCAGTCGATCATGTCGGCGCCGGCCTCCTTGAAAACGCGCGCGATCTGCACCGCGTCATCGGGAGTGATGCCGCCCTCGACCCAGTCGTGCGCCGAAATGCGCACCGACATGGGCAGGTGCTGCGGCCAGACTTCGCGCAGCGCCTGGAAAACTTCCAGCGGATAGCGAAGCCGGTTCGCGAGGCTGCCGCCGTATTCGTCGGTGCGCCGGTTGGTCAGAGGCGAGATGAACGACGACAGCAGGTAGCCGTGCGCGCAGTGCAGCTCGAGCCAGTCGAAGCCGGCCTCGGCTGTCCAGCGCGCCGAACGAACGAAATCATCGCGCACGCGGTCCATATCGGCGCGAGTCATGGCGCGCGACCAATCGCTCACGCCGTCCAGGTACTGCTGCGGCGAGGCGGAAATCAGCGGCCAGTTGCCCGAGGCAAGCGGCCGGTCGATCCCTTCCCACATCACCCGCGTCGACCCCTTCGCGCCAGCGTGGCCAAGCTGCATCGCGATCTTCGCGTTGCTCTCGCGGTGCACCCAGCTCACGATGCGCTGCCACGCGTCGCGCTGCCCCGGCGTGTACAGCCCCGGGCATGCCGGCGTGATGCGCGCATCAGCCGACACGCAGGTCATCTCGGCGAACACCAGGCCGGCGCCGCCCATGGCGCGGGCGCCCAGGTGCACCAGATGGTAATCCCCAGGGACGCCGTCAGCGGCCGAGTACTGCGCCATCGGCGAGACGACGACACGATTCTTGAGCGTCACCGCGCGCAAGGTGAACGGCGTGAACATGGGCGGAACCGGCCCGCGTTCGGGCGCGCGCGGCATGCCCGCGCGCCCGGCCAGCCAGTCTTCGTAGCCCTCTACGTAGCGCCTGTCGCGCAGCCGCAGGTTTTCGTGTGAGATGCGCTGACTGCGCGTCATCAGCGAATACGCGAACTGCTCAGGGGGCAGGTGGACGTAGCGCGCGACGTTCTCGAACCATTCGGTGGAGTTGCGCGCGGCGTTCTGAATGCGCAACACCTCGATGCTGCGCACGGCTTGGTACTCCGCGAGAGCGCCGCCGAGATCATGCGGTTGCCTGCCGATACATGCCGCGAGTTCGATGGCATCCTCAAGCGCGAGCTTGGTGCCGGAGCCGATGGAAAAATGCGCCGTGTGCGCGGCGTCCCCCATCAGCACCACGGGCGCATGCCCGTTGTGGTGCACCCAGGTGCTGCACACCACGCGCGGGAAGCGGATCCACTGGGCGGAGCCGCGCAGGTGGGACGCGTTCGACATCAGCGCGTGGCCGTCCAGATACTTTGCGAATAGCCGCTCGCAGAAGGCAATTCCCTCCTCCTTGCCCATCCTGTCCAGACCGGCGCCGCGCCAGACATCCTCCGGTGTCTCAACGATAAAGGTAGAGGTGTCGCTGTCGAACCGGTAGGCATGCGCCTGGAACCAGCCCCACTCGGTTTCCTCGAATGCAAAAGTGAAGGCCTCGAACAGCTTGTGGGTGCCCAGCCAGACGAAACGGCACAGGCGCACATCCATTTCGGGCTGATAGGTCGAGGCGTACTTGTTGCGGATCTGGCTGTTCAGGCCGTCGCCCGCGAGGATGAGGTCAGCGTCGCTATAGTCCCCGTCTTCATCGTCCCCGATATCCGTCGCCTCCCTGCCGAA